>JAPOYW010000601.1 GCA_026706425.1 Gammaproteobacteria bacterium | reverse complement strand
CGGGGGCTGCTGGACAGCCTGGGCGGCGGGGGAGTAGTGGTCCACGACGACGTAATCATGCGTATTCACCCCGATGAGTCCGGGGCTTTGGCCACCTACGTAAAGCGCCTGGTGACGGATGCGGTAGCGACCGTCGGCCAACGATACGGCTTCGTTCCCGACTATCCGGTGGTAGTCGAACTCTACCCCCGACACCAGGACTTCGCGGTGCGCACCTCCGGACTGCCGGGCATCGGCGTCCTGGGCGTTGCGTTCGGCGACGTCGTTCTCATGGACAGTCCATCGGCCCGAAGCGTCGTGGAGGGATTCGACTGGGCGAGCGCCCTCTGGCACGAAGTCGCCCACGTGGTCACCCTGGGGGCGACCAACAACCTGGTCTCGCGATGGTTCAGCGAAGGCGTGTCCGTGTTCGAGGAGTGGCAGACGGGGCCGAGCCGGTTCCGGGGAACCGCGACAGCCGAAGGTGCCGCCCGGTACCGTGCCGTGCCCCTCGGCGTCGTCAGGGCGCACCGCGAAGCCGAACTGCTTCCCATCGACCTCCTGGACGAGGGATTCATCCGCCCGACCTACCTGGGCCAAATCATGGTGTCCTACAACCAGGCGGGACTGGTATGCGAATTCATCGCGCACGCCTACGGCCAGGCAGCCCTGTCACGGATTCTCGACGCCTACCGCGACGGCAAGGACACGGTCGGTGCCCTGGAAGCCGCGCTCGACACGACCCACCATGCCGTCGACGACGCATTCGAAGCCTATCTCGACGACCGTTTCGACGGAGTCGATCCCGCAGCGTACGCGGTGGCCATGCAAGAGGCCGCGGCTGCCGCGTCGGCGCACGACTGGACACTCGCCGCCGAAGCCGCTCGTCGCGCCATTGCCGCCTATCCGAACGCAGTCGGCGCCCCAAGCCCGTACCCGCTGCTCGCCGAGGCGGAGACGAGCCAAGGCAATCGAGCCGCCGCCGTGGATGCGCTCGTCGAATACTGGCGCGCCGGGGGTCGTTCACCGGGCGCGCTAAACCGTCTGGCTGGCGCCTTGGACGACGCGCAGCGGCACGAGGACGCGCTGGCCGTGCGTCGGTCCCTTGCCCTGACCCTGCCGCTCGCGATCGAGACCCGAACGCAGCTGGGCGACGATCTTCTCGAAGCCGGGAAGCCCCGCGAAGCCTTGCAGGAGTACCTCGCCGTCGAGTCCCTCAAACCACACGACGCCGCGGACGCCCACTACCGCCTCGCGCGGGCGTACCATAGGCTGAACGAATCCGAAGACGCGCGCCGCCACGTGCTGCTAGCGCTGGAGATCGCGCCGCGCTTCCAGGATGCCCTGTCGCTCTTGCTCGAGATCAATCAATGACCGATTCGCAAACCGACGAACCATCGACTTCCTACACGCCGCCGGAGGAAGTCGTAGTCCATTTCCACGCCACCATGACGGCCATCCGGGAAGCGCTCGGCCGCATCGTCGTGGGCCAGGAGGCGATCATCGAGCAGTTGCTGATCTCCGTGCTCATCGGTGGCCACTGCCTGATCACCGGATTGCCCGGGACCGCCAAGACACTCATGGTGCGCACCCTGGCACAAGCGCTCGGCCTCGACTTCAAGCGCATCCAGTTCACGCCGGACCTGATGCCCACGGATGTCACCGGAACCGACATTCTCGACGAGGATCCGGCCTCCGGCACGCGCCGCTGGCGGTTCGAACCCGGGCCGATCTTCACCCAGGTTCTGCTTGCGGACGAGATCAATCGAACGCCGCCGAAGACGCAGTCCGCCCTGCTCGAAGCGATGCAGGAACTTCGCGTCACCGCCCGGGGCAAGACCTATGAACTGGAGGGGCCGTTCGTCGTCCTAGCGACGCAGAACCCGATCGAACTGGAAGGTACCTATCCGCTGCCCGAGGCACAGCTCGACCGGTTCGTGTTCAACGTCCTGTTGGACTACCTGGACGCGAACGAGGAAGTCGCGGTGGTCGAGCGCAACGTGCTCGGCATCGTCGACAAGGAGGTGTCCGCCCGAACCGATGCCAAGGCCATCCTCGACTACCAACGGCTGGTTCGCGAGGTCCCGGTCTCCGACGACGTAACCCGGTACGCGGTGAACCTGGTCCGTGCGACACGGCCCAGTGCCGCCAACGCGACGGCGATGGTGGACAAATACCTGCGCTACGGCGCCAGCGTGCGCGCCGCGATCTACCTCTGCCTCGGCGCCCGGGCCCGGGCGTTGCTGGCCGGCCGCTACCACGTGACCGCGCACGACATCCAGGCACTGGCCCCCCCGGTACTCCGCCACCGGCTGCAGGCCAACTACCTGGCGGAGTCCGACGGGATATCGGTGGAGGACATCATCGACGACCTGACGCGGCGCGTAGCGGTGCCCGGCACCAGGGCTTTCGACGCCGATCAGGTCACAGGCTCCGGTTCGACGGAAGAGAGTGCCGCGGCATGAGCGACTTGAGCGCCGGGGCGGGCCGCTCAACCGCAACGGCGGGCGGTAGCCGGCGCGTTCCGTCGCGAATGATCCCGCCAGCGCTCCTCGCCCGGCTCGGTTCCCTTGAACTGGTTGCGCGGTCGGTCGTCGACGGCGTACTGCACGGTGCCCACTACACCGACCGGCCCGGCTTCAGCCAAGAGTTCGCGGAGTACCGCGACTACGTTCCCGGAGACGACCCGCGTTTCGTGGACTGGAACGCCTATGCCCGCACCGACCGGCCTCTCCTGAAACTGTTCGAGGGCGAGACCAATACCCGGCTCCTCGTGCTAGTCGACGGCAGCGCGTCCATGGACGCCTTCGGCGTGCCGGGCACCGGTGCCGACCGCGGCAACAGCGCACCCACGAAGCTCCGGTATGCCGCCTATCTCGCTGCGGCACTGGCGTTCATCGCGGCCCGGCAACACGATGCGGTGGGGCTCTTGGTCTTCGACGAACACGCCCGGGCGTACATCCCGCCACGGCCCGGCCAGGGAAACCTCCAGGCGATCTACCATCGCCTCGACGAGATGGAACCCCTCGGCGGCTCCGACTGGCGCGAGGCGTTTACCCATGCCGCGAGCCGACTCGCAAAGCGCGGCGTCATCGCCGCCGTCTCGGACTTCTATTGCGATCCCGCGGATTTCGGCAGCGCCCTCCGCATTCTCGGTTCCCGGGGCCACGATCTCATCGTCTTTCACCTGCTCGACCAAGCGGAGAGGGCGCCCCGGGTACGGGGCGGGCCTCGTTTCCGCCGTGCGTTCGGAGGACATGCCACGTTGCGCGATGTCGAGACGGGTGACGTCATCGAAGTCGACGCCAACGACCTGCGGTTCCGCTACCCGCAACGTCTGACCGCTCACGAACAAGCTCTCCGGCGCGAAGCGGGTGCCGTCGGGGCCGACTACGTCCGACTCAACGCCGACGAACCCCTCGACCGGGCACTTGCCCAGTACCTGCGGTTTCGGGTACGTCGACCGTGAGTCTGCTCGCCGGTGCGTTCCTGGCCGGCCTGGCCGCGCTGGCCGTGCCCCTGTGGCTGCACCGGATGAGCCAACGGGAACCCGCGGAACGGGATGTCAGTTCGCTCATGCTGATGCGCGAGACCGACGAACCGATCGTCACGCGTCGCTCCCTCGCGCACAGGGTCCTGCTGGCCCTGCGCTTGGCGGCGCTCGCGGTCGTCACCCTGGCCTTCGCCGAACCCGTGTTCGAGACGGCGACCCGCGCGGATCCGGAGACGCGGGATCGGGCAAGGCTCGTGGTCGTCGACGGTTCGCTCTCGATGCGACAGGACGGGGCGTGGCAGCAGGCCATGCGCGTCGTGGACGACCTTGTCGACGCGTCCGACGATGCGTCCGTCGCGCTGGCCGGCGAGCGGTTGACCCTCGTCGGCGACATCCGGTCGGCGGAACCCGGTTTCGCGCGCTTCGACTTCGCCGGACTGCCCGCAAGGCTCGACGGGCTGATCGCCTCGTTGCCGGAACGGGAACGCCACTGGGAGGTGCACCTGGTCTCCGACTTCCAGGCGAGCGCAGTGCCCGCTCGATTCAACGCCCTCGTCGAGGGGACGAAGTGGCCCTATGTGCTGCATCGTGTCGGGGTGCAGGCGGATAATTGGACGATCACGTCCGCAGCCGTTCACGGTGGCCAACTCGAGGCAGTGATTGCGGGCCACGGCGGGAGCAAGGAAATCGACCTCGAGCTGCGATTGGACGACAAGGAGATCGGACGTACGACGGTGGCCGCGGTGGCCGGTACGCCAGCCGTGGCCCGTTTCGATCTCCGAGATGGTGTGCTTCCGGAACGCGGGACAGCGCTCCTGGAAGTGGGTCTCGCCGCCGGCGATGGGTTTCCCGTTGACGACGTGTTTCGCCTGGTGCAACCAGCACGGGACGCCACCACGGTGGCGGTCCTCCCGGGCGGATCGGGCGAGGGCGATGCGACCGCGCTGCAGTTCCTCCTCGCCGCGCTCAAAGCCAATGGCGTCGCCGAGCCCGTCCGGGCCGACGCGGCCGGCGACTGGCCGGGTTCCGTCGATGCGGCCATCGTCGTGGACCCCGGCGAGATCTCGACGCCTTTGCGGCGGCGACTCGAACGACACCTCGACGAAGGGGGCGGCACATTGGTGATCGTTGGTCCGCGCGTGCAGCGAATGGGATCCCTTCCTCTCGACGGCGACACGCTGACCGGCAGCATCGTCGGCGGGGTTCGGAGCGTCGTCGCCCTCGACACCGAGCATCCCCTCGCCCAGTCCTTCCATTCCGCCATGCCCGCGGTGGAAGTCGAACGGTCCCTGTCGCTGCCCACCCGACCCGGCGAGACCATCCTGGCGCTCGTTCCCAGGTCGGGCGGACACCGTTCCGAGGTCGATGCGCCATTCGTCGTCGAGAAACGCGTCGGCAAGGGGCGTCTCCTCGTACTCCTGACCGCACTAGACCGCGAGTGGAGTTCGCTGGTCCTCCGGCCTGCGTTCGTCGGCTTCGTCGGAAGCGCCGTCGACTACCTCGCACAGAACCTGCCGCTGGCCGCGACGGCGGGCCAGGCGCTTTCGATTCCCGCGAGTTCGGCGCAGATCTTCGATGCGGGCGGTCAACGCGTCCTTGCCCTCTCCAACACCTCGACGCGGCCCGTGGTGCGGATTCCGCGGCCGGGGTTCTACACGGTGCGCGCGCCGGGACGCGAGGCGTCGATGGCGGTGAACATCGATCCGCGGGAGTCGGACCTCCGAAGCGTCCCTGCCGAGCTTCTCGAGCGTTGGCAGGCCGCGACCGCGACCGCAGGCCGCGAAGCGATGCGGGACCCGGGGGGCTCGAGAAGCGAACGCGCCATCGATCCGATGGCCGCCGAACGCCCGATGTACCCACTGGCACCTTGGCTGCTGGTGTTGGCCGCGGTGTTGCTGCTCACCGAGTCCTTGGCCGCCAACGTCGGACGGCTTGAATGGAGTGTTCGCGGGCTTGTCAATTGGCGAACGGGGGCGACGGCATGACGGACGCCATGGCCAAGGGCGACCGCGACCACGCCGGCCCGGCGATGGGTCGATACCTGGCCCGATGCCGGACGCGCCTCAAGTGGATCGCTCGGCTCCGGATCGCCGTCGCAGGGGTCGCCGTTCTCGCCATATTGACGGTCGCCCTCGCGGCCATGGCGGCCCATGTCGTGCCCTCGGAAGGCTGGATCGTGGCGGCGCGGATACTTCTCTACGGGATCGGCATTGCCACGATCGTCGCCTGCGTCCTTCGTCGGATCGGTGCGCGCAGGACCGCCCGCCACGTCGAGCGCCGAATTCCCGCCTTCGATGGCCGCCTGATCACCTGGCTTGATGCATCGCGACGGCAGCGACGCCCGGCGCTGTTGCCGCACCTGGCCGGACATGCTCTCGAGGTCGCTCTAGAGCATCCCCCGCGACGCGCCGCGCCGACCTGGCTGCTGCTACCCCCACTCGCGATCCTCGCGGCGGCGGTATTGACGTTGTACCTGACCTACGATTCCGCCCCGGCAAGTTGGCGCCTGCCGGCCGAACGGCTTTGGACGGGCGACCTGCTTGCAGATACCCGGCCGAAGATCATCGTCGAGCCCGGCGACGTGGTCGTGCCACGCGGGGCCGATGTACTCGTCCGTGCCAGGCCCCATGGTTTCGCGGCGGATGTCCTGGCGGTCAATGCCTCGTTTGCGGGCTCCGGCCGCTGGGAACGGGCAACCATGTTGCCCGCGTCCCAGGACGGCGCCCACGAGTTCGTGCTGGTCGCCGTCAACGAGGCCGTGGAGTACTACGTCAGCGCAGGCGCAGCGACCCGGGACGGCCGGCTGAACTCGGCTCGCTTCCGCATCGAGGTTGCCGACCTCCCCGTGGTCGAGAGCGTCGAACTGGCCCTCGACTATCCCGCCTGGACCCGGCTGCCGAACACCACGCAGGACCACGGCGACATCGCCGGCGTGGAGGGGACGCGGGTCGACACTCGAATCCGGGCGAGCCTGCCGCTCGACGACGCGCATCTGGTCGTCAACGACCAGGCGCTCGATCTCGACGACGGCGCCGGCATGTTCACGATCGACGCTCCCGGAACCTGGCACGTCGCCGTCCGGCATCGCGGCGAGGTGGTGCGGATCAGCGACGAATACCTGATCGACCTGGTCCACGATCGGCCGCCGGACGTCAGATTCGCGTTTCCCGGCCGCGATCAGTCCGCCACGGCCATCGAGGAAGTCGCGCTTCGGTTCAGCGCGGAGGACGACTTCGGCATCGAGTCCCTGACCGTCCGCTATGCCGTCAACGGCAGCGACTGGACCAGCGTGGACCGCCAAACGACAACCGTCGAACGAGAGGCCGACGCGAGCCATACGATCTTCCTGGAGGATCTCGCGGTCGGCGACGAGCAACGTGCGATCCGGCCGGGCGACGTGGTGTCCGTCCATGCGGTCGCCCGAGACCATAGGCAATCGACGAAGACCGCCCTCTATTTCGTGGATGTGCGTGCGTTCGACAAGCACTACCGGGACACGGGCGCCAACAGCGCCGACAGTGGCGGCAACGGCGGGGGCGGCGCGCGCGATCAGGAACTGTCAAACCGTCAGCGCGAGATCGTGAATGCGACCTGGAACCTGATCCAGGACCGCGACACCGGCGCCCGCGCGGGAAGCGACTTGCGGGACCAGGTCGACCTGGTCGGCGTTCTGCAGAGGACACTCATGGAGCAGGTCGAGACCCTGGTCGCCCGCGCCCAGGGTCGGAGACTCTCTGTGAACGACGAGGTGGAACCCTACGTGGCCGAGCTTGGCCAGGCCGCCGCGCAGATGAAAGTCGCCGCCGATACGCTCGCGAGCCACCTCATCGACGACGCGGTTCAGCCCGAACAACGCGCCTTGCAGCACTTGCTGACCGCGGAGGCGAGCCTGCGCGACATCAACGTGACACTCTCGAGCAACAGCGCCGGCGACTCGGTGAGCCGGTCGCTATCCGAGTTGTTCGACTTGGAGACCGACCCGGAGCAGAACCGCTACGAGTCTCCCCAGACGCCCGTGGGCGGTGCCCGTGCATCGCAGGAGGCCGAGTCCGAGTGGCATCGCCTAACGGAGCTTGCCAGGCGGAGCGAGGAACTCGCACGCGCCCACGAGCAGCCGGGCGGTCAAGAAAGACCGCTGTCCCGCTGGCAATTGGAGCGTCTGAAGCGTGAGCTCGAACAGTTGCGCGACCAGCTCGCCAACGACTCGAACCAGTCGTCGGAGCGGGCGGACCGCCAGCCAAACGGTTCACAACCCGCGTCGCGTTCGTCGGCAACGCCCGCTGCGGGCGGCACGCCGTCGGGCGCAAACCCACGCCCCGATATCCGCGGCACGCTGGCCGATCTCGAACGGGCCCGGGAAGCGATCGAGCGATCGCTTGCCTCCGGAGACCGCGAACGAGAGTCCGGAACCGCCGCCGAGGCGTTCCGACAGGGAGCGGACGCCCTCCGCCGAGCGGCGGACCAGCTTCTCCAGGATCAGCGCGACGCGCTCGGTGCGGGTTTGCGCGACGCGCAGCGCCGGGCGGACGACCTGCTCGCGGAACAGGAGCGTTCCCTCAAACGCCTACAAGCATTGAGAGACGAGGTCGTGGAGGCGTATCGCCAAGGCAGGTCGTATACCTACCGCGGCTCCGACTTCGACGAGGAAGCTCAAACGAAGCGACGTATGAGGGAGGACGTGGAGCGCATCGCCGCAGACGTGTCGAACCTTCGGCAACAACTGGCCCAGTCCTCGAACGAGGACGCCGACCTGACACGGCTGCTCGACCGGGCCTTGGACGATCTCACCGACAGCCGGGTCGTCGACCAGCTCACGATGGCGGCCGACTACTTCGAGATGGGTCGGCCCCTGTTCATCCAGAATCGCGAACGACCCGTCTACGACGCCCTCAACCGACTGAGCAACCGACTGGCTCACGCCGTGGAACGATTCGAGAGCACAGACGCGAACTCGGCGTCGCCCGCCACAGTGGCCGACGTTCAGGCGCTGCGTCGCCGATTGACCGCCGCCGGCCCGGGCGGCGACCCCCGAACACTGCGCGAAGTCGCCGACGCCGCCAGGGATCTGGCGGAGGAAGTACTCGGCGCGCAGGGCGTTCTCGACCTCGCCGAGACCCGACATGCCTATCGCGGTCTAGGCGCGAGCGACGCCAATCGAGAACGCCTGTATCGGCTGACGCTCGCCGAACTCGATCAAATGGAAATCGCGCTGCGCAAGGTGGACGGCACGCCGGTCCGCGCCGAGGAACGCGAAGAGGGCTACGATTCCGAAGCGGTGGCGGAGTACTTCCGCCAACTCAGCGCTGGCGGGTAGCTAAAAGACTGCGAGAATCAGGGCAAACTCCCACCGTCCACCTTGTGCGGAGTCGCAGCGAAGCGCCGAAAAGAGTAACAGCGGGGGATTGCCGAGCTGTGCTCCACGTCGTCGCCGTCCCCCAGCACAGTGCACAGGTGTCAAGGAGCACGCGTCGCACAATCTGACACCGCAGTGCTGGGGAACTTGACGTTCAATCACATGCGTTCGACCGTGATGCATACCGTCAAGCGCGACGGCCGAAAAGCACCCTTGGAAAGAACGGGCCCACCCTAATTCCGTTGCCTACCAAGCATCAGCCGGGATACGATTGCAGGTAGGTCTATGGAGAGCCTCCTCACTTGGCTCCTTCCGACGCGTGGTGCACCAACACGATGATCTGGCTCCAGTGCCGGTACGCTACACGCTATTCGTCT
>JAPOYW010000304.1 GCA_026706425.1 Gammaproteobacteria bacterium | reverse complement strand
GTAGGCGGTGCATTGTGACCATATGTCACGCCAAATCCGAGACGGCACACTAGCACGGCTCTAGGAGCGCGTTCAACAGGTCTTCTTTGTCCGCGTCTGCCGAGAGCAGCGAATCTTCGTTGAAGATCCGCATCGCATCGGCGGACTCGAGGCGGCGGCCCGCCTCGGCGAGAAGCTCGGTGACGCGTTCGCGGGGTGCGCCGTTACCGAGCGACGCGGAAGCGAACCAGGCGTAGCCATAGCCGTCGAGTTCGCCATCCTGCTGGGCGCGCACGAAGCACTCGACGGCGACTTCGTCGCGGCTTTCCCAATGCATGATTGCCCCGAGGTTGCTGTACGCCGTGGCGACGAACTCGTCCGGCCAGTCGCATTGTTCGAGGAAGGACCGGTAGACGTCGACCGCGTCCGTCACCGCCTCGGGGTCGCCGCTGCGAACCGCGTTGCCGACTTTCTGTTGTTCGAACCGCTGTTCGGCCCATCGGCGTTCGGACCAATCGGGGTCTTCGGCAATGATCTCCGCCATCCGCCCGGTCAACTCGACAATGTCGTCCACATATTTCCGGTAATCGCCACCCATCATCATGATGGCGGTGTGGCACAACTCGTAGCGCGATGCACGGTTCTCGGCGGTTGGGGCGACGCCGGCGTTGACGGTGCGGAACAGCCGCACCCACTCGTCGCGCCGGTCGGTCGCAATCCAGGACCAGCCGGTCGACGAGATGTCCATCGTGTCTGCCCACTCCGTGGTGGGTCGGTTCTGGAGGACGTGCTCGATGCGCGCCCGATGCGTGGCCACCGCGTCTTCGTGTCGCTTGAGGAACGTCAGTGCATTGACCAGGTTGATTGCGGCGAACGCGCGGTCATCGGGGTTCGGATCCTGGTCGAGGAACCGTTGGCATAGGTCGGCCAGGTTGGCGTTGTCGTTGCGGCAGTGGTGAATGAGAGCGGCCAACTTGACCGCGTCGGGGTCCATCGACTTGGTCCCGGTGAGCGGACGCAATAGGTCGAGAGCCTCACCGAGCAGTGGCGAAAGACTGGGAACGGGCTCGGACTTCGAACGGTCATGGTATTCGCGGTAGAGACCTCGGGCCCGTCCCAGTCGATCGGTTGGTTCCTTCTCGCCGTTGTTCTCCATGGTGATCTCCTGATTAATGGCTCGCACTGTCTGGGCGGTGTCCGACGCCCGCCGTCGAACCGCATCGCGTTGATTGCGCAGCGCTTTGAGCCGATTCGAGCCTTTCGCAGCGAGCAGCTCCCCGATCTCGTCAAGCGAGAAACCGAATCCTTGGTATCGCCGGATGCGCCGCAGGGCTTCGATGTCGTCGTTGCCGTAGAGGCGGTAGCCGGCGTCCGAGCGCGTGGCCGGTTGCAGCACCCCGATGGCGTCGTAGTGACGCAAGGCACGGACCGTGAGTCCCGACAACGCCGCTGCTTCGCTGATTTCGTACATCGCTTGCTCCTTATTCAAGTCGTTTCGGGGCCGTTTGAGCGGACTGTAGGGTCTGACGTTGCGAGAGGGTCAAGCGTTCTTTGTAAGATGTTCGGCGGTACCGGAGGACTCGCTTGAGCGGTTGTCGTGGCGCGTGTGCGCCGACTTCGATTACATTAGCCCCTTTGCCCATTGGGAAATCACTTAGGAGGGGCCACCATGCCCATGAACGTCAAGCCGGTGCCGACCCTGGACGACGAGGTCAACGAGGTCCGGCTCGCCACAGCGGAGATTGTCAACAACGACATCCTTCCGGTCGAGAACAAGCTGTGGGCGCGCCGCCACGACGGCGGCCGCCCCAGTCGCGAGCAGCAGGAGGAATCCCACGAGCTGCGCGTCGGCGTGCAGAACAAGGTCAAGAAGGCGAACCTCTGGGCACCGCACCTGCCACCGGAATTCGGCGGCATGGGACTGTCGTTCATGCAGCACGCGTACATGAACGAGGTGCTGGCCTACAGCCCGGGCGCGGCATCGCTGTTCGGCGTCGTTGCCCCGAACTCCGGCAACCAGAAGATCCTCGTCAAGTACGGCACGCCGGAACAGCACGAGAAGTGGCTCCTCCCGCTGACCGAGGGCCGGATGCAGTCGGGCTTCTCCATGACCGAGCCGCACAATGCCGGCTCCGATCCGCGCTCCATCCAGACCCGGGCCGAGCTTGATGGCGACGAGTGGGTGATCAACGGCCACAAGTGGTTCACGTCCAACGGGCACGCGGCCCATTTCTTCATCGTCATGTGCCGAACGGCGGACCCGGACGATCCCGGCGGCGTCAACGAGAAGATGACGCAGATCATCGTCCCCAAGGACACCCCGGGCGTGAACATCGTCCGCGGCGTGCCGGTCTGGGGCAAGGCGTCGTCGCATTGCGAGATCCTCTACGACGACGTCCGGGTGCCGCAGTCGAACCCGCTCGGCAGCACCGGCACGGGCCACCAGGCCGCCCAGGACCGCCTGGGCGCCGGGCGCATATACCACTGCATGAACTCGGTGGGTTCCATGTGGCGCTGTTTCGACCTGATGGTGGACCGGATCATGACCCGCGAGGTGCACGGCGGCGAAAAGCTCGAGGAGAAGCAGTTCATGCAGGGCTTCATCGCCGACTCCTACATGGACATCCAGGCCTCGAGGCTGATGGTCGTGGACTGCGCCCGGAAGATGGAGGAGGGCGCCGATTCCCGCACCGACATCTCGTCGATCAAGGTCTACGTTCCGAACGCCTACCACCGGGTCGTCGACCGGGCCATCCAGGTCTATGGGGCGGCCGGCGTTTCAGGCGACTTCCCGTTTGCAGGCATGTACGAGGGAGCGCGGACGCTCCGAATCGCCGATGGCCCGGACGAGGTACACAAGATCCTGATCGCCAAGAACGTCCTCCGTCGCTACCACGCCGGCGAGTCCTGGGACTTCGGTAACTAGCCATGGGGGATCTAGCAGCCAACATGGCGGCAGCGATCCGGGACGGGGGCCTTCTCCCGAAGATGCCCGCCGGCCTCACCCTGGAGGATGCCTACGCATTGCAGAAGAAAGTCGTCGCCGCCGTGTCCGACGGCACCGTTGCGGGGCTGAAGGCGGGGATGACGGCTGCGGCGGGGCAGCAGGCGTTCGGTCTCACCCATCCGTTGATCGGGAGCCTCTACGAATCCGGTCGACTCGCCCCGGGGGCGACATTCCAGAGTGCGCCGGGAGTCAGTCTCGAATGCGAGATCGGCCTCGTCGTCGACGAAGACGGCGCGCCGAAGACTGCCGGACCGGTGATCGAGGTGCCGCGCATGGCGTTCGCGGACGAGGAAGACCGGAACGGGGCCAATCTCGTCGCCTGCAATATAGCCTCCGACCGCTACATCGTCGGCGAGCAGCGGCCGCTACGGGACTCCTACGGGGATGTCCAGATCACCTTGACGCGGGACGGCGAGGAGGTGTGTTCGGCGCCGGCTTCCGATGCCTTGGGAGGACCCCACGCGGCACTTGCGTGGATGCTGACCGAGGCGCGTGAACGGGGTCTAGGGGTCGAGGGTGGCATGTTGTTCAGCACGGGTGCCTGCGGGGGCATCCATCCTGCGGTGCCCGGGCACTATGTCGCCGACTACGGGGATTTCGGAAGGATCGAGTTCACGGTGACTTGATCGTCTCGCGCGTACCGGTCGACCTTCCCTCCGAAGACCAGGTCCGCATACAGTCGGAATAGCTCCCCGAGCAGCTCGCTGGGTAGATGACGCGCAATGCACGGCCGCAGCTGCGACAGGACCTTGTAGGGGTCGACCTCGAGGTCGGCGAGTTGCGCCAGTTCCGCTTCGGCCTCCGCAGGCGGTTCATTGCTCAGCCCTGTCAGGACCTTTGCCCGCAGATCATCGTCCAGGTCCTCGGCGAGGTAGCCCCAGAACAGACCTAATAGGCTGTTGGTCATGTCGTCGCCTAGGCAACCCGCGATTGTCTCAGCCTTCATTTGGACGCCCGCATCCGTATACGCCTCTTCGGCGAGCCTGCCTAACATGTGGACGTCAGGTTGCTGCAAGATCAACTCGTTGCCTGCGAACGTGGCGCGCCTGAATCGGAATCCTCGGCGGGTTGCGTCTTTGCCCTCGTAGGTCTTCATCCGGATCTGAAGCACATGCACCGATTCGGTTGCGAGCAGGTCTGCGACGAATTTCGCCTTGGAATTGCCGTTGGCGTGCTTGAGGTGGATGCGAAGTGCGCCATCGTCCGTGGGCGATACTTCGGCCACGGTCCCGGTGTCGTCACCTTCGACGGCCCGCCAGGATCCGACCAGGCCGTCGGCGGCAGGACTATCGTCCCAAGTCAGGGCGTGTTCGAAGTTGTCGCATCCTGTGAGCACGACGTACGCGACGATATTCGCCAGCAGCGCAACGCCACCGCCAATCCGGGCCATCTTCCCATCCGCATAAACGGTAGTGCCGGACAGTATCGTCAGCGTCTCCAGCAGGGTCAACATGGTCAACATGCGCTCGGGGGCGCGGTGTGTCGTCGGGTGCACGACAAATCGTTGGTAAGCGAACGCTAACCTGCAATCCGAACACTTCGGTCACTTGCCGGTCGATCCGTCCGTAGCGCAGGTAGAACGGGGCTTGCGGGTTGGACCGCCTCATCGCCTGATTCGACGTCCACGTCGAGGTAAGTGGTCACTCACCAAGGATTTGTCGTACACCCTGTGTCGTCGGCGCGGTTGACCCGGTCTGTTCGCTCGCGCACAGTTTGCCGCTTGTCCCGGATCGAGTTCCGCCATGGTTCCGCTATCCCGTTTCCGCGTTGTCGAACTGGGCGTCGGCCCGGTCACGGGTCTGGCGACCATGGTGTTGGCCGATTTCGGTGCGGATGTCGTCAAGGTGGTGCCAAAGGGGGGCGACCCGTTCCGGGGCATGGGATCCTGGCCGCTATGGACCCGGGGCAAACGGATCGTCGAAGCGGATCTCCACGATTCGGGCGACGTAGCGGCGCTGCGTAGCCTGATCGACGAATCGGCGGACGCCGTGTTGACGAACCTGGGTCGCAGGGCCCGGGACGCCCTCGGCCTCGATGCCGAATCCCTGGGCCGACCCGACCTCGTGCTGGGCATCGTGTCGGGATTTGGCGAAGACGGCCCCTACGCGAACTATCCCGCCTACGAGCCGGTGGTTGCCGCGAAATCGGGTCGAATGCTCAATTTCGCCGGCGTCGCGGACCGGCCGGGCCCCAACTACGCGGCGCTGCAGGTCGGCACCCACGCCACGGCGCAGAGTGCGGCCTTTGGCCTCCTGGCGGCCCTGATCGGACGCGAGGCGACGGGCCACGGGTTCACCTTCGACACGTCGCTCTTGCGCGGCATGATGCCCTACGAGATGGGCATCATGGCGATGGCCCAACTGTGGGAAAAGGGCATCTTGGAACGGCCCAAGGTCACCCGCGACCGAACCGTGTCGATGCCGACCTTCAACTACCACCCGGTGCGCACCAAGGACGGCAAATGGCTGCAGCTCGGCAACCTGCTGCCGCACCTCCTCGACAATTTCTTCCGGGCTTCCGGGCTCGACGCCGTCATCGCGCAAAGCGAGCACCCGGGCGATCCGTTCCGCTGGCCTCGGCAGGCGGTCGAAGAGTTCCGCGACACCCTCTTCGAACACATGCAGTCGAAGACGCTGGCCGAATGGACGGATATCTTCGTCGCCGACGGGGGCGTCGCCTCGCACCCCTACCAGACGACCCAGGAGGCGCGGGTCGACGCGGATGTCACGGCCAATGGCCACGCCGTCGAACGCGACGGCGTGACGCAGCTCGGGTTGTTGGCCAACCTCACCGAATCGCCCGGCGAAGTCGGTGCCGCAGCGGCCGAAACGACGTTCGACGCCATCGAGCCACGGCCCGTTGCGACCATGGCAGGCGCGGGGGACAAATCCGCCAAACCGCTGGCCGGGGTGACCGTCGTGGAGAGCGCGACCATCATCGCCGCCCACCTCGCCGCCGCGACGCTCGCCGACCTAGGCGCGCGGGTCATCAAGATCGAGCCGCTGACGGGCGATCCGTTCCGATCCATGTTCCACGGCTTCGGGGCGTCGAAATGCAACGCCGGCAAGGAGTGCATCAGCCTCGACCTCAAGTCCGCCGACGGCCAACGCATCGCGCAGTCGTTGGCGGCGAAGGCCGACATCTGGATCCACAACTACCGGATGGGTGTCCCTGAGCGACTCGGTATCGGCTACGAGCAGTTGTCGGCCGTGAATCCCGGCCTCGTGTACGTCTCCGCGAACGGCTACGGTCCGAACGGGCCGGGTGCCAAGCGGCCTTCGACGCATCCCATCCCCGGTGCCGCGCTCGGCGGCGTGGTCTGGCAACTGGGCGGCCTGCCGCCGGAGGATGAGGCTCCGGACAACGCGGAACTGCGCGAGACGGCGCGCAAGCTGCTGCGGGCCAACGAGGTGAACCCCGATCCCAACATGTCCATGGTGGTCGCGACGACGGCCTTGCTGGGTCTTGCCGCACGGCGCGTCCACGGCCGGGGCCAGAAGGTCTTCGTCGACATGTTCGGGGCCAACGCGTATGCCAACTGGGACGATTTCCTAAGCTACGAGGGCAAACCCGAACGTCCCGGGGTGGACAAGGACGGCTACGGACTGGGACCGCTGCATCGACTCTACCGATGCGCCGACGGCTGGGTGTTCCTGATGATCGCGACCGACGACGAATGGACCGTCCTGCGCGAGGAATTGCATCTCGAGGCCGACCGCGATGCCGCCGATTTGGAGAACGTGCTCGGCGACGTCTTCGCCGCCGGCAATGCCGACGATTTCGAAGCTCGCCTGGCGACGAAAGGCATCGGCTGCGTGCGCGCGGATGGGCTGCAGCCGCCGGCGTTCCTGCTCGAAGACGAACATTGCGGCGTGGAGGAGTTGCGCGTGCAGGCCGTCCACCCGGACTGGGGCGACTACTTCCGCAACGGTCCGATGGTTCGCTTTTCCAGGGGCGACGACTACCCGGGAACCGGTGCGATGGGTGGGGCCACCGTGGCGCTCCTCGAGGAACTCGGCCACTCGACCGCTGAAATCGACGCGCTGATCGCGGATCGGACCGTCGCGGCACGAGAGCCCGTTTGAAGTACCTCGTTCCGCAATGCTGCGGAGCACTCGCAGTGCTCCTCGCCGGCTGCCAGCAGGACTTGCCGCCGCCCCGCGAACAGGATGTGGTCGATGTCCTGGTGGACTCGGTCCTGGTCCGGATGGGCAAGGTGGTCGTGGCCAGTCGACCGAGCGATTGCCGTGGAACGAAGGTGGCTGTGCCCCCGGCCGCGTGGGCCGCGTACCGGGCGGCGAATGCGCGCGATGCCGGCGGGCTCGACTTCGATCGGCATGCGCAGAGGCTTCTCCTTGACGACGGCAATGTGGACCCCGAGACGATCCGCGCACGTCGCGGAATGCCCGTCGTATCTCTTTCCCGCGTCGGACTGGCGGGAGACGACGCGCTGCTTTGCGTCGAGGTTTTCGGTGCCGGGGACCGCGGGTACTACCTGCTGTTTCGGCGCGATGGCCGCGGCGATTGGGCGCTCAAGTCGGAGCTGGCGGCGTGGGAGGAAGCTGCCGAGTCGTGGGAACTGCCGCCCGAAGAACTGCCGGACGGCGAGCTCTACGAGGACTGATGTCGCGTCTGGAGGTCTTGGTAGCGAGGTCGGCATCGCGGCCGGAGTCGGCTACCTGGCCTGGACCCGGGAGCGGTTCCCGGATCTGCCCGTCGGCGAGCAGCTCTGGTTCGCGCTCGGCGCCTACAACGCGGGCGCCGGACACATCCGCGACGGTCGCCGCCTGGCGCGCCGGCTGAACCTCGACGAATCGCTATGGTTCGACAACGTCGAGCGGGCGATGTTGAAGCTTGCCGAACCCGAATACGCGCGGGAATCGGTCTACGGGTACGTTCGCGGCACCGAGGTCACCCGATACGTGCGGGAGATCCGTGATCGATATGGTGCGTACGTGGACCATTTCGACCGGCTCGCGGAGGTCGGCGCGGGCGACGATGCAGCGCTCAACGGCTCACTTCCACGGCGCGGAGATGGGCCGTGATCGCCTCGACCATGTCCCCGATCACGGGCTCTGGGAGGTCGTGTCCGAGCTTGTCGATCTCGACGTACTCGGCACCGGGTATGGCCGCAGCCGTGTCGCGGCCGGCTTCCACCGGCACCAACGGATCGGCGTTCCCGTGAATGACCAGCGTCGGCACTTCCACGTTGGCAAGAGCCTCGCGCCGGTCCTCGGCCGCGAGTATCGCGCCGAGTTGCCGCATGACGCCCTCGGGCCGGTGGGCGCGCTCCACGGCGATTCGCGCGAAACGCCCGATGCCGTGGATTTCCGAGTCGTAGTGCGGTCCGCCGAAGACCTTCGCGGCCTGGATGTTCTGGGCGACGATGGTCTCGGTGTCGGCGCCGGAGACGGTGGTGATCAGCGCGCCGACCACTTCGTCGGGGGGTCCGGGTAGTTCGCGATTGCCCGTCGTCGACATGATCGACGTGAGACTGTAGACGCGCTCGGGATGCTCGATGGCGAGCCTCTGGCTGATCATCCCGCCCATGGACAGGCCGATGACGTGCGCGCCGCCCTGACCTAGGTGATCGAGCAGCGCCACCACGTCGTCGGCCATGTCGGAGAGTGTATAGGCAGGCGTGAACGCCGATGGGTCGGCCTGGGCCGCGAGCAGGGCTTCCACGGAGGGTGCCGGTTCGGCCGGTCCCTCCGAGAGGCCGATGTCGCGGTTGTCGAACATCACGGCGCAGAACCCCGCGTCGACGATGCCGTCGACCAGCGAATCCGGCCATTGCACGAGTTGGCATCCCAAGCCGTGCACGAACAGCACGCGCGGGTCGGCCCGGGCGCCGCGGTGCTCGAAGTAGATCTCGCCGCAGCCGGCGTTGAATCTCGCCATGGAACGCGATGTCTCCTCTTGGCCCGCACTGGAGCGAAGGCGGGAAATCTTAGCAAAGTGTCCGGTTGCGTCCGTCGCGCGTCGGCATGGTACTGACAGGCTGAGCCGAGGGGCGGATAATGACGCGACTTTCTTGGGAGGTTGGACATGGCCCAGGAGGACTACCGGACGCGGCCGCCCTTCGAGGAACTCCTGGAGGCCACGCGAGCGCTAGTCGAGGCCGACTAGGGCGCCGCCGCAAACGCGCCGCAAGGCTTCCTCGGTTCTCGGCTTTGTTTCCACTCTGCCGACAGCGTTTCGCCGATGACGTTGGCTATACTTGCGCAATGA
>JAPOYW010000238.1 GCA_026706425.1 Gammaproteobacteria bacterium | reverse complement strand
GCCGAAGACCTGTCCACGACCGTTTCTGCCGCCCCGGCAGCGGCGGCGCAGCCCCGGGACCGTCTCTTCCGTAACAAAAGACCCTTCAACCTGACAAATCCCCTACTGCCGCACCGTTAACAGGGGATCAAGGTCATCACTTGCTAACCCACTCCACTTCGCAATAATCGACCGGCTATCCATGCTAGCAGAGGGGGAGCAAGGTCGATGGCGCGGTTCCACGAGTTCACCATGGCCACCATCACGGGGGAGCCGCTCGGCTTCGAGAAGTACAAGGGTGCCGCGTGCCTCGTGGTCAACCTGGCCAGTCAGTGAGGAATGACGCGTCAGTACGCAGGTCTGCGTACCCTTGAAGAAAACGGTGCCGTCAAGGTGCTCGGATTCCCCTGCAACCAGTTCGGTCGGCAGGAACCCGGCACGAACGAGGAAATACTCGAGTTCGCGCGCTCGACGTACGACGCCAACTTCCAGATGTTCGCCAAGATCGAGGTCAACGGCGACGGTGCCTGCGACCTCTACGAATTCCTGAAGTCCGAGCAGCCCCGATCCGATGGCAACCCCGACATCGCGTGGAACTTCACCAAGTTCCTCGTGGACGGCGAAGGGCGAGTAGTGGCCCGCTACGAACCCAGGGTAACGCCGGCCCAGGTCGCGGACGACCTCGCGAACCACCTGTAGAACAACCAAGGAGCCAGCCCATGCCAGCACTCGACGGATTGCGTGTCCTGGACATGACGCAGTACGAAGCGGGCACGTCCTGCACCCAGGCGCTGGCCTGGCTCGGTGCCGACGTGGTCAAGGTGGAGCGTCCGGGTCACGGCGACCCCGGCCGCGGTATCGGCGGCAGCAGCGAGTACTTCATGGTCTGGAACTCGAACAAGCGCAGCGTCGTCCTCGACCTGTCAAAGCCGCGCGGGCGGCAACTGCTGTTCGACCTGCTGCCCAACTACGACGTGTTCGTGGAGAACTACGGCCCCGGCGTCGTCGAGAAACTCGGCATCGGCTACGACGCATGCAAGGCCGTCAAGCCCGACATCATCTACGGTCGCATCAAGGGCTTCGGCACCTCCGGGCCGTGGTCGGACTACAAGTGCTTCGACATGGTGGCGCAGTCGGCTGCCGGCGCTTTCTCGATCACCGGCGAGGCGGACGGCCCGCCCATGCGGCCTGGACCAACAACCGGCGATGCCGGCACGGGCGTGCAGATGGCGCTCGCCATCGTCTCCGCCTACGTGCAGAGGCTGAACACCGGCAAGGGCCAGCTCATCGAGATTTCCATGCAAGAGGCGATGACCTACTACCTGCGCACCGCCACCGCCAGCGGTCGCTACGGCGAGCGGGCCGTGGGGCGCTCGGGCAACGGTGCAACGCCGAACATGAGCCTCTACCCCTGCAAGGGCGACGGCGCCAACGACTACGTCTACATCATGGCGGTGACGGGCCGCATGTGGGAGTCGCTGTGCCGGGTGATCGGCCGCGAGGACCTGTTCGACGACCCGCGCTACCAGGATCCCCGGGACCGCTATCGCAACCGCGATGCGATCAAGGCGGAAATCGCGAAGTGGTCGAGCGAGCGGGACAAGTACGACGCCATGCGCGAACTCGCGGAGGGCGGCGTACCGGCCAGCGCGGTACTCGATACCAGCGACCTCTACCGGAATCCGCACCTCGTCGAGCGCGGCTTCGTGCATGAGCTGGTACACCCGGTCGCAGGACCGATCAAACTGCTTGGTTGGCCGGCGCGGCTGTCCGAAAGCGAGGTGCCGATCAAGGCGGCACCGCTCCTGGGCGCGCATTCCCGCGAAGTGCTCACATCGGATCTCGGCCTCGCCGGCGCGGAGATCGACGGCCTCGTCGAAGACGGCGTGGTTGGAACGGAGGCCTAATCGTGGCGGAACTCGAAGGCAAGGTAGCCCTGGTCACGGGCGCGGGAAGACTGCGCGGCATTGGCCGAGCCGCTGCGGTGGCGCTGGCGCGCCTCGGCGCTGACGTGGCGATCAGCGGCACGGGCCGCGACCCGGCAACGTTCCCGGCCGACGAAAAGGCCCTCGGGTGGCGCGACGTCGAGAGTGTCGCCGAGCAGATTCGCGATTGCGGACGGCGCGCGTTGCCGCTGGTGTTCGACGTCGCCGACTTGGAGCAGGTCAACGAGGCCGTGGACCGGATCGTCAACGAACTCGGTCGCATCGACATCCTCATCAACAACGCCGCCATCGCCCGGGGTGCCGATCGCACCACCGTCGAGACCCTCGATCCCGATCTCTTCCAGCGCGTGGTCGACGTCAAGGTTCGCGGCACCTTCCTGTGCACCCAGGCGGTCATCCGGCACATCTACCGCCAGGACGAAGGCGGCAAGATCGTCAACATCGCGTCCATTGCCGGCAAACGCGGCAGTGCCAATACCTTGGCCTACAACGCCGCCAACTTCGCCATGATCGGCATGACCCAGTCCATGGCCCGTGAATTCGGACCGCGCGGCGTCAACGTGAACTGCGTCTGTCCCGGGGCGGTGGATACGTCGCGGATGGACGACGTCAGGCCCGATGATCGTCCGGAGCGCAAACGACCCGGCGATCCCGTCAACCGCTGGGGCAGCGACGACGAGGTCGGCGAGTTCGTCGCCTATCTCTGCACTGAAGCAGCGTCGTGGATCCACGGCCAATCCATCAACCAGGACGGCGGCGCGGTGATGGAACATTGAAGGAACGAACGGTTTCGCCGTAGGGTCGACGCTTGTCGTCGCCCGTTCCGCGATCAACCAACAAGGAGCCATTCAACCGTGAAAATCGGCATCTGCATGTTCGCAACGGACTACGCGATCCGCATCGACGACCTCGCCCGGGAGGTGGAAAC
The DNA here is from genome assembly GCA_026706425.1 of Gammaproteobacteria bacterium. Lineage (GTDB taxonomy): Bacteria > Pseudomonadota > Gammaproteobacteria > Pseudomonadales > Azotimanducaceae > VXYL01. Next base: position 6,414 of record JAPOYW010000238.1, on the reverse strand, counting down.
GAGGGGCTTCGAATCGCTGTTCGTCCCGGAGCACACCCACATTCCCACCAGCCGCCGGAGCCCATGGCCGGGCGGTGCGAACCTGCCGAGGGAGTACTGGCACACCTTGGATCCCTTCGTGGCCTTGACGGCCGCGGCCGCGGCGACGACAACCCTGCGAGTGGGCACCGGCATCTGCCTGCTGCCGGAACACGACCCCATCGTCACCGCCAAGGAGATCGCCAGCCTCGACCTGCTCTCCAACGGGCGCGTCGACGTCGGTATCGGCGCGGGGTGGAACGCGGAGGAGATGGAGAACCACGGCACCGAGTTCGCCACGCGGTTCCGGGTGATGAGCGAGCGCGCCAAGGTGATGAAGACCCTCTGGGCCGAAGAGGAACCGGAGTTCCACGGCGAGTTCACCCACTTCGACCCGGTGTGGTCGTACCCGAAACCGGTGCAGAAACCCAATCCGCCGATCCTCATCGGTGGCGAGTCGATCCACACCCTACGGCGGGTGGTCGACTACGGCGACGGCTGGCTGCCCCGTGCCCGGGGCGGATTCGATCCCCACGAGGGCGTCGCTCGACTGCGCGTGGTTGCCGACGCCGCGGAACGCGACATGGCCACCTTGACCATCAACGTGTTCGGTGCTCCGTCGGATGCCGCCGTGCTCGACCTCTACCGGGAAGCCGGCATCGACCGTGCCATCCTGTCGGTGCCGTCCGCAGGCGCGGACGTCGTGCTGCCGCTCTTGGACAGCCACGCCAAGAACCTCCCGTAGGGGAAGCCCTTGTGGCGTCCCGTGTTGATCGAATCCCCAAAGGATCAAGCGTGCAGGGTCCATACACCGGCTTGAAGGTCGTCGAACTAGGTCGCTTCATCGCCGCCCCGTATTGCGGCCAACTGCTCGCCGACGGCGGTGCCGACGTCATCAAGGTCGAACCGCTCCTCGGCGACGACGCGAGGCGGAACGGAACGCGCTTCTCGCCCACGGAAGCGCGCCAGTACCTCAACAAGAACCGCGGCAAACGGAGCATCGCGCTACAGCTTTCGGACCCTCGCATCACGCGGATCGTGCAAGGCCTGCTGCACAGCGCGGATGTCACCATCGTCAACTTCCGGCCCGGACAAGGCGAGAGGCTCGGCCTCGACTACGAGACGGTCTCCCGCGCCAACCCGCGCATCGTCTACGCCCAGAACACGGCTTTCGGTCCGGATGGTCCATTGGCAGGCAAGCCGGGCATGGACATTCTCCTGCAGGCGTACACGGGCATGACGCCGATGACGGAATCGGGCCCGAGGCCGCCGGCCGATCCGTTCGTGGACTACACGGCGGCGCTGTTGATGGCCTGGGGCATCGCCACGGCGCTCTACAACCGGGAGCGAACAGGAGTAGGGCAGAAGCTCGATGTGTCGCTTCTCCAGGCCGCGCTCGTGATCCAGAACAACTCCATACATCACGTCGACGCCGTGGACGGTTGGCGCAAGGGTTTCGTCGACCACTTGAAGACAGCCTTCGCAGAGGGTCGAACCCTGGCCGACGTGGTACATGAACGCGAGACCCTGAAGCCGTCGATCAACCCGCCCTACTACGGCTTCTTCGAGACCAAGGACGGCTACATCGTCATCGCGGCCGGTGGCCGCGGCCTCCAAGTAAGAGTCGCCAAGCTCCTCGGCATCGAAGACCCGGCGTTGACGGATCCAAACTTCAAGATCGACGACATCGCCGCGTACACACACCGGATGCGGCGGCAATCGGCCGCCCGACTTGCCGAGGAAACGACGTCGAGCTGGCTCGCGAAATTCGACGACGCCGGCCTGCCCGCCGGCGAGTACCGGTTGAAGGACGAGATCTTCGACGATCCCCACGTTTGGGAGAACGGCTACCTGACACGCCTGGAACACGAGGAGGTCGGCGGAATGACCGTCGTCGCGCCGCCGGTCAGGTTCAGCGAAACGCCGCTGTCGACCACATCGGCGTCGCCGGCACTTGGCAAGCACACGCGGGAGATTCTCGCCGAAACCGGCTTGTCGGAGCAGGAGATCAACGCCTTGATCGCCGACGGCGTCGTGCGGACCCCTACCTCGTAGGGGCGATGCTTGTCGTCGCCCGTGCCGGCGTGAGCCAAGGTCTGGCGGGACGGGACAAGCCCGTCCCCTACGCCACCCTTAGCCGATGGCCGGCATGTCGGGACCGGTGACGTCGTACCCGAATTGCACCCGGTCCATCACCTTCAACGGGTCGCGCAGGTCCACCATGCCCGGTCCCACGACCGACATGCCGTGTTTCCGTTCGAGCTCACGGCCTCTCCCAACCGTCCTTGCGCAGCCTGTGCACGGTGAGCACAACCCGAGTCAGCGTTTGCGAATCACATAGACGATGTTGTCCCCGAGGTCCAGAGTACCGGGCAGTTTCGACCAGGCGAGTTCTCTCTCGACGACGAGTGACCACAGCTCGTCGTCCTCCCGGACCGCGTTGAGCGCGTCTTCTCCCGCCATACCCAACACGCCCGCGGCGCGCCTCTCCACGACGTCGTTTTCCTCGTTCGCCAAGAGGGCGTCCATGTCCGCACTCGTCATCATGTGGCAGTAGTGCTCGGTTTGATGGCTGTGTTCGCGGTCCTGAAAGCCGGTTTCGAGCATCCAGCGCAGGTTGTCGATGCCATTGGCTGCCTTCTCCGCAGGCAGCATGCTCATGAAAAGCACCAGGGTATTGATCAGCGACATGACGCCGAGCACCACGATGCCTGCGGCTTTCACGACCCGCAGCATCTGGCGCACCCCCTCCGACTCCTTGTCGAGCAGGTAACTCAAGGGACCACCCACACAGACCACGGCGTCGAACGATGCCGCGTCGAGTGTGCTCAGGTCCGCAAGATCCAAGACCCGGTATTCGTCCACCTGGTTGAGAACGCCGAGATCGCGCATATGGTCTTGGTTTAGCGCTAGTTGCACCTCGGAGAGGTCCGATACGACGAGCCGCCGGGCCATGTGGACAAGCTCCTTGGTATAGATGCCGGCCCCGGCCCCGATCTCCAGTACATCCATGTCGGCGGTGATGTGCTGCCGCAGCACGTCCATGTGCACGAGATAGTTAAGCTCGCCCCGCCGGTTGCGTGTCAGGCGGGACCACTCCTTATCGGCCACACGATCGTAGTGTGCGCGGGGGAATGCCGGGTCGTAGCCCACGGGTCGTACTCCGAGCGCACAGGTTGGGCGTAGTCTACGTCCAGTCGGCGATGGGCGACCAATGCACCGGCGTCCATTCCCAGCACGCGCAACAACGCGCAACGAGTTGTTGTTGACGTCCGGTACCCTACGGCCTACGCTTCCGGTCGGGTGCGAAGGACACCTCCGGTCCGCGGAAAGGGGTTCAATCCCGCCTTCCTCTCGATTGGCCTTCTGGCGAAACGAAGCGCGCACGACGTGCGCAACATCGATGGTCTTCTTTCAGCCCGGTTAGCGGACGTCGGGCGTTGCGAAGGGAGATGCATCCATGTCGGATCACCCGAAACGGACGTTGCCGCTGGCAGCGTCGATTACCCATCTGAAACGCGAAGCCAAGGCTCTGCGCCCGGCCTTCGATGCCGGCGATGCCGATATCCGCGACCGCGTCGCCGCTCATGTCGAGCCGTTGCCGGCTAGGTTGGCCCAAGCGCATGCGCTCTTCGTCGTTGCCCGGGAATACGGCTTCCCGAGCTGGCCGGCGCTGAAGCGCCATGTCGAGCGGCGCACGCGAACCGTGTTCGCCGATGTCGAGGGCATCGGTCCCGCGCTCGCGGATCTGCTTGACGACGCGAATGTCAGCGTCGCGTATACCTTGGAGAGCGCCTTCGACTCGGACAGCGAAGTGCTCGTGCTCTACCTCGATGCACGCCGATCGGATCGCCTGCCGGTAGCGAGGGTCGCGGCGCTCCGCGCCCGCAAACTGGTCGTCACCGGGCCTGGCGCGAACTGGCTTTGCGCAATGCTCGACCTGGAAATCGGCGGCGGCATGCGCTCGGAGGTCCAGCCGATCGAAGTGCTTGACACCCGTTTGCTTGAGGGATACCGGCCCGACCGACCGATCGAACCGCTCTCGCGTCCGCCCTCACCGGACAGTTTCACCTTGCGACGCGATCCGCGCCACATGGGGTGGCGACCCGTACCCGACGAGTTGCGGGTTGGGGGCGGCGCGGGCTTCGTCGAGGTCATCGCCCGGTTGGAGCGGGAGGCTGCTTCGGCCGTCGTGGCGCGGCAGGCGAATTGCGTCTTCGCCGGTGTGATGGCGCATCCCGACGGCTGGTCTCCGGCCTATCGCGAGTTGTTCCGTCGCCTGGTGACGGGGCTCGCGGAGCGTGACCCGGACGACTTCAAACCCGCGGTGGTGCCGCGAGAGGTCCATCCGTCGGGCACCGTGGAGTTCGACCTCGACGCGTTGCCGCGCGGCTCGTCGCGCCGTGCCGACGCGACCAACTGCCGCAAGTTCCATTTCCAATTCGACTGGGAGACTGTCTTCACGGCGACTCTCCGCCATAGCGGGTCGGATGCGGCAATGCTGTGCTTCCAGGGTGGTCCGCAACAGCACGGCTGGATGCGCGAGGACGCCGAGCATGGCGAGACGCTGACCATTGCCGTGACGCTCCGCCAAACCGTGATTGACGCGATGGCCGGCCGGTACTGGTGGCTCGACGTGTACAATTTCGATACGGCGCACGGGATGGCGGCCGAACTGACCGTGCGGTACGACGCGCTGGCAGGCGGCGACATACGCCCCCTGCCGAGCAACGCGAGCTTCGAGCACTTCCACTGGTTCGCCGAGCGGGCGGGGTCCGGCGACCCCCACGCACACCGTTTGGCCACGGCACGAACCTTCGGATTCGACGACTGGAAAACGTTGCAGGACCACGTGGCGTGGTCGGAACCGTGGCTGCCGGGGGACGGTGCCCGTATACGGGAAAGGATTCTGCTCGAAGCGTTGGCCCATTACGGCGACTCGTTCGACATTGCGGAGTTCGTCTTGCCCACGCCACTGCCCAGCGGTGCCCGTATGGATGATGGGGGCCTGCTCCGAGCGCTCGAGAAGCACGGCCAGTCACTCGGTCTTGCGCAGCTCATGGAGGTCATTTCCAAGCAAGCACGTGTTGCGGAGGATTTGCGCGGCGCGGTCGCGGCAGCGTTCGCTCGTGCAACGGCGGCTACGCACGCCTGGGTCGACGTCGAACACCTCTTGCTGGCGCTCCTGGACGATCCCGTTGCCGACGACGTCTTGACCAAGTGCGGTGCGGACACGGCGCGGCTCCGGATCGACCTGCTGGCCGGGCTTGAGTCGGCGAAGAAAGGCCCGACGGCTTGCATCTCCCGCGAGCTTTTCGGTGTACTTTGCCGGGCCGGTTTCTACAGCGCCCTAGGCCGCGAGGGCATCAACGCCGCGAACGTCCTGGTCGGCGTGTTCGCGGAGTCCTGCCGCTCACGCGGCCTCCTTCAGCATCAAGGCGTGAGCAGGCGGGACGTGATCCGTTACTTGGCGCACGGAATTCCGAAGTCGTTGCCGCGTTCCGATCACTCGGCGGGTGTGGTGTCGGCACCCGTCGAGACGGTTCTACACGCGGCCTTTGCCCGTGCCGAGCAGCAGCGGCACGAGGCGTTCGGAGTCGACCACGTTCTGCTGGCGCTAGTGAACAGCCCCGACGTATCGGAGCAACTGGTGTCACCTGCCGAGCGGCACCGCATAAGGAACGAACTCGACACATTCGTGGCGAACACGCCAATGTGGTCGAGTGGTCCGCCTCGGCCGACCCGCGCTCTCAGTCGCGCGATGCAACAGGCTGTGGCGCGGTCACGACGGAAAGGCGACGGGTCGGTCGATGCCGATTCCCTGGTCCGTGGCATCGCGACCGAGAACGGCACACGTGCGGCGGCTGTCTTGGCCCACGGCGACACCGGCGGATGACTCCAGTGGAGTGAACTTCGCGCCTGGCGACGGGCACGCCGGATGCGGCGAAGTCGATTTCGTTCCTCGTCGCAATATCATGCGGTGGACCTTCGGCCAGCTACAAGGCGGCCAAGCGCTCGAAAGTATCGGGGTACTTCCGCGCCATGAGAATCAAGGCTGCGATCGATTGGGGCGGGCTTGATCTGCCCTGCTCCCAACGCTCCACGGTTCGGACGGGAACCCGGATTATGTGCGCGAAGACTGCCCTGGAGACGTCGAGGTGGTTGCGGATGTCGCGGATCGCCTCCGGGGTGAGTGTGGGAAGGGGCCGCGCTTCGACGTGGGCGGTCCTAAGCGTCCGCCTGCCGGCACGGTGCTCGCGGATCTCGTGGAGACCGCCGAGAACTTCGGCGGCGATGTTGCGTTCAGTCATTGTCAATTGCCTTAACCGCTTTGCGCCACGCCTCGCGCTCGGTTGCCTGCAGGGCGGCGTAGCCACCGTCGTCGAGATGTTCTGG
>JAPOYW010000529.1:8107-9304 GCA_026706425.1 Gammaproteobacteria bacterium | reverse complement strand
GACAACTTGCGGGGCTGCTGGCGAGGGGGTCCGCGACGGAGGCGGATTCGCTGGAGACTTGCGCTCAGGATGTCGCACTCGGGCATCGCGGGTGTCTCTTGGCGACGGAAGCGAAGTTCCAGCGCACCATTGGCGATTGCGTTGGAGAGGGGGCGTCGCGAGATGCTCCTATCCAAGCGGAGCTGGTCAGCGCGTGTGTCCATTTGCGACGACAGACGATTTCCGAGGATCTGTCGGCCTGCGACCTCGGCTATTCCAAAAACAGCAAGTCGTGCCTTTCGAACATAGACTGGCCACGTTCGCCTTCGGGTCGTAGAACTGAAGATTGACGATTCGCTGCTTAACGTCACCGACAAGGGGGGCGGCAATGTTGTTGCGACGTTTGTTATTTGTTGCTCTTGTGGCCTTCATTGGTGGGGCGTGTCTTTCGGATACGGCTTATGCCCAGGAGCCTACGCCCACTCGGAATTGCGGGGCAGAAAGGGATGGATGCACGTCGGATGCCGAGTCGGCGAAGTCATCATGTTTTTCCGACGCGGAAAGCGCATTTACGGGCGACTTGGCCGAGTGCAGCCGGCGGGCGGACGAGGATCTCGCACGCGGAATCCATTGGATCATCGTGGGACGAATGCTTGAGGAGTGTATTGGAGATGCCCTCGAGGATAACCATGGCCGTATGGCGGATTGCGCTTTGCAATATGCAGGTGACTTGGCAAGGCGCTGGACCGAATACGCCAAATGCTTGATCGACAATATGATCGGAGGGATGTCCTAGACACCCCGCCCCACGGGTAACGCCCCGGTTTCGTCGATCACCGACAACACACGTTTTGGTGGCCGCTTGGGTCGTTCTTGTAGTTTGATGAACCAGAACGACATGGTTTCGGCCAGCCCAGAGGAGAGAGTTGCGGGCGAATGAGGCTCGTGATGCGAAAACCGCCGCATCAGGGGAATCGAAGAAGGAAGGTCCGCAAGATCAGGTCGGGATCAATCGCTCCTTCCCCGTCGCTTCGCCCCAGCTCCGGGTCGTTTCGTTCAATCCCTGTTGACGGTATAGCGCCGCGTAGCGGCCGTTCTGGGCCATCAGTTCGCGGTGGTCGCCGGCCCAGTCACCGCCTCCCCCGTGGACCACCAGGCTGCGTGCCGCGCGCCGGACCGCCGACACCCGATGCCCGCCCCCGCCGCCACACCGACCAC
>JAPOYW010000529.1:0-8097 GCA_026706425.1 Gammaproteobacteria bacterium | reverse complement strand
CGCGTTCCGGATCGTCGACAACCGGTGCGCGATCACGAAGCTGATGCGGCCCCGGAATATCTCGGCCAGCGCGTGCTGGATGGCGAGCTCGGTTTCGGTGTCCACCGACGAAGTCGCCTCGTCCATGACGAGAAGCTGCGGATCGGCGAGGATCGCACGGGCCAGGGAGACCAACTGCTTCTGACCCGCCGACAGTCGGCTGCCGCCTTCCCCCGCCGGCGTGTCGTAGCCCCGGTCCAGGGCCGTGATGAAGCCGTGGGCATCGGCGAGTCGCGCGGCGTGTTCCACTTCCGCATCGGTCGCGTTCAGACGCCCGTAGCGGATGTTCTCCCGGATCGAACCGCTGAACACATGGGCGTCCTGCAGGACCATGCCGAGATTGGACTGCAGCCAGTGCAGGCTTCGGTTGCGGTAGTCGGTGCCGTCGATCAGCACCTTGCCGGCGGTTGGTTCGTAGAACCGGCAGATGACGTTGACGAGGGTACTCTTGCCGCCGCCGGTGGGTCCGACGATGGCGATGGTGTCGCCCCGTTTCGCCACCAGGTTGATGTCCCGTAGCACGGGCTGCTCCGGGTCGTAGGCAAAGCCAACGCCCTTGAGTTCGATCCGTTGAATGCGCGCACGGCCGCCGTCCGCTGCGAACCGTCCGAGCCGGGACTCCGACTCGTCTGTGGCCGCCAGCGCACGAAGGACGCTTGCCGAATCCTGGATTTCCGGATCCTCGTCGATTACCGACAGCACCCGTTCGGCGGCTGCTTGGGCCATCTGCAGTTCGATGAACCAGGACGACATGATCTCGGCGGGCCAGAAGAAATTGCGCGCGAGCATCGTGAAAGCGACCACGGTGCCGGCCCCGATGAGTCCCAGGTAGACGAACGAGCCGCCGACGGTCAGCGTCAGGTTGACGGCTACCGAAGCGATCACCAGCACCAGCGGCAGGTACACTGCGGCGAGCACGAGGTTGCGCACCGATGCCCGGTACATCCGGTTGGTGAGCACGCCGAACCGCTTGGCGTTGGCGTCCTGGCTGACGAAGGTCTTGCTGGTCAAGACGCCCATGATCGACTCGTTGAAGGACCCGGTGATCTCCGAGTTGGTGCTGCGCACGAGCCGGGCGCTCTTCAAGATGCGGCGGTGGAACTTGATCGACACCCACCAGACCACCGGCAGGACCGTCATCACGAGCAGCGCGAGCCGCCAGTCCATGACCAGCATGGCCCCGGTGAGGCCGACCATGATGGTGAACCCCCAGATCATGTCCACGAACCCCCAGGACAGGATGCCCGTCAGGCGGTCGCAGTCGGCGGTCAGGCGCGCCATCAGCCAGCCCACCGGACGCCGGTCGAAGTACGAGAACGACAGCTTCTGCAGATTCACGAAGGCGTCGAAGCGGATGTCGTGGCTGACGTAGCAGCTCACGCGTCCCGCGATCCACTCGAAGCCGCCGACGGAGACCGCGACCACCAGGTTGCAGAGCAGGTACAGTCCGGCCCAGAGCGCGAACGACGCATCCATGCCGTTCGCCTGGACGTCGTCGACCACCCACTTCGCGAACAGCGAGTAGGAGACTTCCACGGCGGCGGTGGCAATGGCCGCGACGATCAGGAAAGCGAGTTCCCGCTTGTACGCGAGCGCATAGTCGAACAACCGCTTCCAAAGGTCGAGCTGGACCTTCGCGGTGCCGTCGCTCGCGCCGTCGTCGAATTGTTCGTCGTCAAACGGCATCGGTCGCCTCCCGCAAGTCCCGCTCTATGGTCTCGTCCAGTGCACCCTGGATCTCGCACAGCCGCCGGTAGGGGCCCGACGTGGCCGCCAGGCTGGCGTGGGTGCCCTCCTGGATCAGATGGCCTCGTTCCAGCACCAGGATCCGGTCCGCATTGCGAACGGAAGACAGCCGGTGCGCGATGATGATCGTCGTGTGGCGGCCGCGGCGACGGTTGAGCGCCGCCATGATCTCGCGTTCCGTGCCCGTGTCGACGGCGGACAGCGCATCGTCGAGCACGAGGATCGGCGGCTCCACCAGCAGTGCGCGCGCCAGCGCGAGTCGTTGGCGCTGACCTCCCGACAGGGTCACTCCACGTTCGCCCACTCGCGACCGGTAGCCAGCGGGAAAGCCCACGATGGCATCGTGAACGGCCGCCTCCCGGGCTGCCGCCATCATCTCGTCGTCGTTCATATCCGCGCGGGCGAGGCGCAGGTTGTCCGCGACGGTGCGCGAATACAGGAACGGGTCCTGCATGACGATGCCGAACTGACGCCGGAGCCAATGGCGATCGACGTCGCGGATGTCCAGTCCGTCGATCAGGATGCGGCCGCGCTGCGGCTCGTAGAGCCGCGCTAGCACCCGGATCAGCGTGGACTTCCCGGCGCCCGGGGGCCCGACGATGCCGACCGTTTCACCCGCGGGGATGTGAACCGAGAGCCCCTCGAGCACCGGTCTGTCGGGTTCGTACTCGACGCTCACCTCCTCGAGCACCAGTTCGCCCCGAGCCTGCTCCACCGTCGGTGCCGGTTCCCGGCTTTCCTCGTCCGCCTGGAGGACGTGGTTGATGCGCCCCAACGAGACCATCGCCTTGCCGGACTCGTTCAGGACCTGGCCGAGATGCCTGACCGGCCAGATGACCATCGTCACCTGCATCATGAAGGCGAACAGTTCGCCGACCGTCAGAGTTCCGCCGGCGAGAAAGATGCCGCCGGCGATGAGCACGATGCAGACCTGCGCCGTGCACAGGAAGTCGCTGATCGCCCAGTAGGCCCCGCTCAAGCGGTGCAGGCGTTCCCGGTTGTCGCGCAGCGTGATGCTCTTCGCGCCGAAGTGGCTGACTTCGTAGTCCTGCCGTGCGAAGGCGCGGACCACGCGGATGCCCGTCAGGTTTTCTTGGAGTCGGGCGGTGAGGGCGCCCTCGGACTCGTCGGTGATCTTGAACTGAGCACGGACCTTTGCGAAGAAGCAGTACGCGCCCGTGATGATGAACGGCATGAGCACGAGCGCAAGACCCGCCAGCCGGTCGTCGCGGACGAAGAGTATGGGCGTCAGGACGCTGAGCAGCAGCACCGAACGGCCGATCTGCACCACCTGGGAGGATAGGAAGACGCGCACCGTCTCGACGTCCGAACTGCAGCGTTGCACGAGATCCCCGGTGTCCCCCTCGTCGAAGAAGGACGCCGGCAGATGCTGAAGCCGGGCGTACATCGTCTCGCGCAGCCGGCGGGCGAGGGCTTCGGATGCGATGGCGGCCCATCGGCCCTGAAGGTACTGGCAACTCGCGCCCAGCGCCGTGAGACCGACACCGGCAACGGCGGAGAGGACGAGATAGGCGACGTACGGCTGCCCGCTCCAGAACGCGGCGAGCGCGTGGGCGGCGTTCACGAGTGCATCGGGGCCCCGCGACACATCCTGCGTGTCCACCACGTCGAGGACGTAGCCACCGATGAGCGGGACGGTGAGCATGAACGCGCTCGCGATGCCCGTGACCGCGATGGCAGCGGCGTACCTCACGCGTTGACCGACGGTGATTCGCCACAGGTTTTTGGATGTTTTGTTGTTCACGTGTTCAAGCCAACTGCTTCAGATTGAACCAATGACGCCACCATCCCGAAGACGGGACGGACGCGCCGCGAAGCCTCTGCGACGAGCGGGTGTGTCTAGTGGTTTAGCCCCTTGGGGGAGTGCGGCGGACAACTCCGCCTGGGTCTTTGATCCCGCGCGTAGCGGGCGTGGCCGTAGGAGCTAGCCCCCTCTCGTCACGAGGGTCAGCGGGTGCAGATGATTCTTCATCGGATAGCGCTCCCAAGATCGGCCGCGAAAAGGGGCGCGATCATACTCCCGTTCCGTCAAGTTGGGTATGGTTTTTTTTGCGCCGAAGCGCCGTCTTTGCGTTTGTCGGGCTCATGGGGGACTATCGGCAGGTTCGCTGTGCCGGACAAAGAGCCGACTGTGCGGTCACGGACGGTGCGAAGAGAGGGCCCGTGGCGAAAGAACTCGACACCGCAATGACCAAGTCGCCACGTCCTGGGGCGGGAGCCGAGCGCGACGCTCTCCCCCTGATCGCCGGATACAGCGACATGCGGCTCGTTGACGCCCCGCCGGAAATGAGTTTCCGCCGGATGCTTCAACTCGCCTTGCGCACCTGGCCCTACATGCGCCCGATGCTCATTCACATCGTGGTGGTCCTGGCGTTCATCTTTTCGGGCAGCGCCGCTGGCCTTGTCGGTTTCTTCGTCGGCGTGGACCTGATGCACAACAAGGTGCTCCTCGGCGAAAAGCTGCAACCGATCCAGGCGACGGTGCTGTTTGTCGACGACGAGTACGTGACCACGGACCCGCAGAAACTCGGCAAGATCAGGCGCGGCAAAGCCAAGGGTGCCGGTGGCAAGAAAACAGGCCTGGCGACCAGTACCGCCGCAAAGGGGGAAGACAAGGCGGCAACGGCGGTCGACCCGGAGCTGACGCCGGATCAGCGCCGAACGGTCCGAAATCGCCTGTTGATGTGGACTGTCGCGGGTGGCGTCTTCGGCGGTCTCCTCGGCGCCGTGTTCGGGTACTACAGCCTGTGGGTCTGGCAGTGCGTCAACCAGAATCTCCGCGTCGCGATGATCGAACGCGCCGAGTCGTTGTCGCTCAAGTACCACGACAACAGCCGCGTGGGGGACGCCATCTTCCGCGTCTACCAGGACAGCGCGATGATCGTGAATCTAATCCAGAGCGCGATCATCGCACCCCTGATGGCCGTTTACGCGCTGCTGGGCGGCATCGGGATCGTTGCGGCCTTCGATCCCTGGTTTGCCTTGATGGTCGTGCTTGTCGCGATCCCCGTCGGCTGGACAATCGTCAAGTCGTGGCCGCGAATCCGGCGTCGCGCCCTGGTCAACCGGGTCGCCAACAGCCGGCTCACGTCGCGCATCCAGGAAGCGTTCACCGCCGTCAAAGTCGTCAAGGCGAACCGGGCCGAGGCGCGCATCTTCAGGCAGTTCGACGAGGACTCGCGGGATGCGTTGAGCGCGGCGTATTTCCTGCGCCTCGACATGGTCCTCGTCACGCTGGTGGTTGCCGTGCTGGGCGCGAGCCTCGTGATCGTCGGCGAATACCTCATGGTGTCGTGGGTCATCGAGCAGCGGGAGACGTTCCTGGGCGCGCTGGTGGCCGGCATCATCGGCTTCGTCATCTGGAACTACGGCGCGGTGGAGATCGCACGGGGGCGCCTCGGCGGCCTCGCCGGACGCGCCCGGGGCCTGCTCGTCATCTGGATGCGCATGCAGGATCTCTTCCTGGCGCTGGAACGCGCGTTCTTCCTGTTCGATCTCGAGCCGGACGTCACCGATCCGCCCGATCCCGTGCCGTTTCCCGCCCCCATCGAAACCGTTGCCTGGCGATCAGTGCGTTTCGGATACGAAGCGGGCAAGGACGTGCTGGCGGGGATCGACCTCGCCGCCTCGGCTGGCATGGTCACGGCCATCGTCGGCGGTACCGGTGCCGGGAAGTCGACGCTGATGAGCCTCTTGCTTCGCCTCTACGACCCCGACCAGGGTTCGGTGTCGATCAACGGCGTGGATCTCAAGGACATGGCCGTCTCGGATCTCAGAGCCCATGTCGGTATCGCGCTGCAGAAGAACGTCCTGTTCGCGGCGACCGTCGCGAACAACATCGCGTTCGGTACGCCGAACGCCGATCGCGCCGCCATCGAGACGGCGGCAAAGGTCGCCTGCGCCGAGGACTTCATCCTCGACATGGCGAACGGCTACGACACCGAACTCGGCGAGCGCGGCGGCAAGCTGTCCTCGGGCCAGCGTCAGCGGCTCTCGATCGCCCGCGCCGTGGTGCGCGATACGCCGGTGCTCATTCTCGACGAACCGACGGCGTCCTTGGATGCCCTAACTGAACAGCGGGTTCTCGCGAACCTGGCCGAGTGGGGTCGGGACCGGGTCATTTTCCTGGTCACCCATCGACTCTCCACGATCCGGAACGCCGACCGCATCGCCCTGATCGAAGACGGTCGCATCGTGGAATACGGCACCCACGCTGAACTGATCGCCGACGCCGATGGCAGGTATCGCGCATTCGTGGACGCCGAAACGGTCGGGAGCAGCACCGCATGACCGAAACCACCATTCCACCCGGGGACGCAGCGCCACCGGCCGATACGACGCGTAGCAAGACCATCGCCTTGCTCAAGGAGGTTGCGGGCAGGAACCAGTTCGATGATCGAATCGACACCCAACCCGACATCACGACCGTCGAGGCCCTGGGAGTCATCGGGCGCAGCATCCGGCTCATCGGCGAGGCCCCGGGACTCTTCGCCGCCAAGGTGCTGCTCGCCTTCGTGGCCTTGCTTCCGGGTCTCCTGCTGCCGTGGATGGGGAAGATCCTCATCGACAACGCGATGCTTCAGCGTCCCTTCGGGACCACGGAGGTCGCCTTTCCGCCGTTCATGGATCCCATACTCGGTGTCGTACAGGGCCGGGATCCACTTGGCATCGCGCTCGCTCTGGTGTTCATCTACTTCGGCCTGCTGTTCCTGTTCGGCAGTCGCTCGGGGGGTACCGGCGCCGGACTCCTGCAGGGGCGCGATGCCGCCACCCAGGCGGAAAACCAGATCAGCGAAGGTGGCAGCAGGGCGGGCGGCCTGTGGGGCCTAGTCGAATTCATGGTCAACGTTCGGCTCACCCAGACGCTCTCCAACCGCCTGCGGTCGCGGCTCTTCGACCGCCTGACGCATCTGCCGATGACGGTGCTCGACGACCAGCGAACCGGGGACGGCGTCTACCGCGTGCTGTACGACACGCCGATGGCGCCGGATCTCGCGTACCGCGTGACCTCCGGGCCGTTCCTCATGGCGGTGGGCGCCGCCCTGAACCTCTACATCCTGCAGTATTCCTACGGCGAGGTGTCCCCGGAACTGATCTGGGTGGCGTGGGCCGCGGTCCCCATCGCCTTCATCACGACGTTTCCGTTTTCCGGGGCGCTGCGCCGAACCAACCAGAACAAGCGTGCGGCCGGCTCCGCGACGACCAACGCCATGGAGGAGTCCATGGGCAGCATTGCGGCCGTACAAAGCCTGGGCGCAGGGGAGCAGGAGAAGGAGCGTTTCGCCGGCCGCAGCCACCAGTCGTTCCTGCGCGAGCGCTACTCCTTCGCCGTCATCATTGCCGCCGGAATGGTCGCCGGGGCCGTCGGCGGCATTGCTGCGCTGTATGTCACCTTCCTTGTCACCGACGGGATCATCGACGGCGTCATGTCCGCCGGCGATTTCGCCGTGTTGATCGGGGTCTATTGGGGAATCGCTGTTCCCGCCGGGTATTTCGGGGCGATCTGGATCAAGCTGCAGGAGACCATCGCCGCCGCGCGCCGGGTGTTCTTCTTCGCCGACTACGAATCCGAGGAAACCCGCCAAGGCGGTCGGACGCTCGCCGCCGTACGCACCGGCGTTCGCATGGAAGGCGTCGAGTTCGCGTATCCCAACGGCCACCGTGCACTGCTTGGGATCAATCTCGAGCTGCGGCGGGGCGAACTCGTGGCCCTGGTGGGACCAACCGGTGCGGGCAAGACGACGCTCGCCTACCTGATCCCGGCACTGCTCCGTCCGACGAAGGGCAGGGTCCTCGTCGATAGCGTCGACACCAATGAAATCGACCTCGATAGCCTCCGCCGCGAAGTCACCTATGTCTTCCAGGAGCACCTGCTGCTACCGGAGTCCATCCGGGCGAACCTGCTGCTGGCCAATCGCCAAGCGTCGGAGGAACGTATGCTCGCTGCGCTTGCCACCGCCGGCTGCATGGACTTCATCGACGACCTGCCCGACGGCATCGACACGGTTCTCGGCCGTTCCGGGGACACCCTCTCGGTGGGACAGCAACAGCGCCTGTCCATTGCCCGCGGGCTGGTTCGCGACGCCAGCGTGCTGATTCTCGACGAACCCACGGCGGCCCTCGACCCGCAGACGGAGAACCAACTGGTGGCATCGCTGCACGCGGCGGCACGGGACCGGTTGGTCGTCGTGATCGCGCATCGTCTGTCCACGATCCGGAACGCCGACCGCATCGTGTTCCTCGACGGTGGCCGGATCCGTGACATCGGCAGCCACGACGAACTGATGGCGA
>JAPOYW010000420.1:2252-9328 GCA_026706425.1 Gammaproteobacteria bacterium | reverse complement strand
TGTGTCGGCTCCGGCCGGCACGGTCGCAAGTAGTGCGAAAGCGAGCAAGACCGCTCGCGAAAGGGACTTGGGCACTTTGGCATCCGGGAACTGTCGATTCGTGGGGATCATATCAGCGAATCCGTGGAGAACGCCCAGTTGTGACACCGGGTTGGCTGGCCCGGCTCCTTGGCGCAGTCACATTGACTCGTTTTTGGTGACTCGCTAGAGTGACTCAACGTGAATCACTTCATGAACCGGGCACCTACGATGAACCAACTGACTATCCGTGGCTTTGACGATGAGCTGGCGGACTACATCCGGAACCTGGCTAGTCGCGAGGGGATTTCCTTGAACCGCGCCGTCATGCGACTGGTACGACGGGGTGCCAACTTGGACGAACCGGATGCGGATGTGGTCGGTTCTTCGCTGGATCACTTGATGGGAACCTGGACGGTTGAAGAGGCCGACGCGATCGACCGAGCACTTCAGGACTTCTCGCGAATCGACGAGGCCATGTGGAAGTGAAGATTCTGTTGGACTCGAATGCGTATTCGCTCTGGAAGCGGGGGCACCGGCATGTCGCAGAACTGATCCGGTCCTCTCGTGAAGTCCTTGTCCCAATCGTTGTCGTGGGGGAGTTGCTCTACGGCTTCCGCTACGGCTCGCGATCCGAGGACAGCGCCCGAGAACTCCACCTCTTTCTGGACAACTCCCGGGTGGGCGTCGTTGCCACGACCCTAACTACCGCAGACCGTTATGCGCGGATTGCCGCAGCCTTGCGCGCGAAAGGGCGCCCCATTCCAACCAACGACATCTGGATTGCGGCACATGCGATGGAAACCGGTGCCGACCTCGTTTCATCGGATCAACACTTCGAGGTCGTGGACGGTTTGGCGTGGATTCCTATTCGGCTGGGCTGAATTGTCAATCGGCGATTCGGTGCAATCCGGTGGCTACGCACCCGGCCCGCGGCGCGCCACGAGTTGCCGCTCGACGACCTCCTCGTTGAGCTCGAGCCCAAGCCCCGGCGAGGTCGGCGGTTCGATGAAGCCGTTCTCGAACTTCACGGGGTCCAGGAAGATCTCGTTGTGCAGGCTCGCGCCGTTGTACTCCTGGATGAGGAAGTTCGGCGAGCAGGTGTCGACCTGCACGGCCGCGGCGGCGGCGACCGGGCCGACGTACATGTGCGGCGCGATCATGGCGTAGTGGCTTTCCGCCAAGCTCGCGATCTTCTTCGACTCCAGGATGCCGCCGCACTGGCCGACATCGAGTTGGATGATCTGCGCCGCCTGCTTCTCCAGGAGATTCGCGAACTCGTACTTCGTGACCAGCCGCTCGCCGGTGGCGATGGGAATGCTGGTGTGCGCCGCGACCCGGGCCATCTCCTCGACGTTTTCGGGTGGCACCGGTTCTTCGAACCAGTAGGGCTGATACTCCTCGAACACCTTCGCAACGCGGATCGCGCCGGCGGTGCTGAACTGGCCGTGGGTGCCGATACCGATCTCCAACTCGTCGCCCACGGCATCGCGGATCGCCTTGAAGATCTTCGCGGCGTGCTTGATCGTCTTCAGCGGGAAGTCCCTGGGCAGCGGGAAGTAGGGCATGAAGGGGTCGATCTTGCAGGCGGTGTTGCCCTCCTTGACGAGTTGCTCGGCGATGGCGCCGGCCTTCGTGGGATCCTCCCAGACCCCGGTGGTGGGCATGTACGCATACGCGCGCAGCTTCTCGTGGCAGCGTCCGCCGAGAAGGTTGTAGATCGGCTGGCCGGCTGCCTTGCCGACGATGTCCCAGAGCGCCATTTCGATGGCGGAAAGCGCCGGTGTGCCGTAAAGGCTGGGGTGCCGGTAGTCGTGGTTGGAGGCGTAGACGCGCTGCCAGGTGTTCTCGATCTCGAACGGACTGTGACCGACGACGAAACGGTCGACTAGGTCGTGCAGGAGCGCGATCTGCGACGCGAGATCCGGCGTATGCCCGGTGGGCCGCTCGCCGAGGCCGACGATGCCTTCGTCGGTGTAGAGCTTGATGAAGAGCCACTGCCTGCCGCCCACGAACGGCGGGTTGTTGTTCAGCAGGATGGTCTCGACTCCGGTTACTTTCATCGGGTGTTCCCTTGGTTCGGTCGAACTAGACGTTGGTTCCCAGCATCGCCTGGCCAGCCGGCCGGGGTCGGCGGCCCCAGACAATGAGCCCCGGCCTGCCGTGGGACTGCCCGGCAGTCTGCGCGTTTTCAGGATCCCGGTAGCCCACCCGGACGATGCGCCGGACGGTGTCCGTTCGGTTGATGCGCGATCCATGGATCATATGGATGCTGAACGCCACGACGTCTCCCCGCTTCGCCGGCACGGGTACGGTGTCTTCGATGTCCCAGTCGTCGGTGGGCAGGTGGGGAGTGCACGGGGATCCGTCGGGGTTCTTGACCACGTGTTCCCGGGCGCCGCCCCGATGGGAGGCGTCGAGGAAGCGAATGCAGCCGTTCGAATCGTCCGTGTCGTCCAGATGGATGAGACAGTCGATGTAGCGGCCGTCGGCATGCTGGTAGAACGCCCAGTCCTGGTGCATCGGGAACGGGTGGCCGGTCTCGGGCGGCTTGGCGTGCAGCGTGGTGTGGTGCAGTTCGACGTTGGGTCCGATGAGATCGGCAATGGCGCCCGTGAGCCGGGGATGGGTGACGGCGTCGCACCAGGCCTTCGAGTAGCGGTGCAGGTCGTGCAAGGCAATCAGCTTGGAGCGCCGTTCGACCTCGGCGGCCATGTAGACCCGGCGCCAGGGTCCGCTCCAGCCCGGGCTCTTGGCGGCCCAGGTGTCGATCTGCCAGTCGAGTTCGTCCGCCATCCGGATGATCTCGTCCGCCGAAAACACGGCGGGCAGATGCAGGTAGCCGTGTTGACGGTAGAAGCCGACCTGCTCGTCGGTCAGCTCGTTGTGGTGCAACAACGCGGCTTCGGCCATGGATGTTCTCTTATCCCCCGAACGGAAACCATACCACCGTGCCGTGTCCACGCCACACAGTAGAATCTCGACTTGCGAACTACGAGGAGAGTGGAAATGGGCGATTTCAGGCTCGACGGCAAGACGGCCATCGTGACGGGTGGCGCGGGCGGGCTCGGCCGGCCGATGGTCGAGACGTACGCGGCTGCGGGGGCGAACGTCGTGGTGGCGAGCCGGAACCGGGGCAACATCCAGCGGGTCGCCGACGGGATCACCGACAAAGGCCAAAGTGCGATCGCCATCGCCGTCGACATCACCGATGCGGATTCCGTGGACGCGTTGATCGCCGAGACGGTCGACGCCTTTGGATCCCTCGACGTCATGGTCAACAACGCGGGCCGTTGGGGCCGCGGTCACGAGCCGGAAGACACCCCGCTCGAGGAGTGGCGAGTCGTCGTCGAACAGAACCTGACCGGGATGTTCATCCCGTGCCTGGCTGCCGGCCGGCGAATGATCAAGCAGGGCGGGGGCAAGATCATCAACATCTCGTCGACCGCGGGCTCGAAGGGGAACCCGGGCCAACTCCACTACTCGGCGGCCAAGGCCGGCGTCATCAGCCTGAGCAACAACCTGGCCATGAAGTGGGCGAGGCACAACATCAACGTCAACTGCATCCTGCCGGGCCTGATCGCCACCGAGGAACTCAAGGGACTCGGCATCATTCCGCCCGCCGTCGACAAGGAGGGGAACGCGGTGCCGAGGCTTCACCTTACGCCCACCCCGGAGAACGTTGCGGACCTCGCGCTGTTCCTCGCCTCGTCGGCATCCGACGGCATGACCGGCGAACTGTTCCCGATCAGGACGTGGCTCCGCTCCGAGCGGTTCTGGACGTAGGTAGGGCAATCCGCGCGGGAGGCGCCATCAGGAGAATTCGCGAAGCGAATTCTCGGGCGACCGCGAAGCGGTCGCGTTACGGGGTGTACCAGATCGGCGACGAGTAGGCCCGCTCCCGGGTCGCCACCGGCACGCTGTCGGGCAAAGCCGGAATCCGAAAGAACGCTGCGTCGTACGCCGTCCAACGGGGCGTCGGGATTTCCAGGACGCGGACGTAGTAGAACGCCGCCTCGTCGGCGTCGAAGTCGGGATCGGTCCAGGTGACCGCCAGCTCCGGGGCGCCGACGCTGTTCAGGTACTCCGCCGTCGCGAGATCGACCGTCGACTCGACGGCCTCGAGTACGCCGTCGGTGATTGACCGATCGCCGGACCAGGCCACGTCGTAGACGCGTTCGAAGAGCTCGCCGTCGTTGGCGCGCCAGCCCTTGACGACCTGCACGCGGTCCAGGTTGGCGCCGTCGGGATCCTTGACGGCGCGGATCAGAAAACGCGGCGCGTCGCCGTCATCCGGACGAGTCAAGTCGCCGCCCATGGGCACACCGCGGCGATAGCCGATGGCGGCGAGATCGGGCCGGGCTGCGTCCGCCTCGCTGTAGTCCCAGCCGCCGAAGAAGCGCAGCACGATGCGCGGACCGGTGGTCGCGTAGACCTCGCGGCGCTTGAATGCCGCGAACAGGGCCGCCCGGGTATTGGCGTCGGCCCAGACGCCGGCGTAGCCGGAAGCCGCATAGGTCCACTGGCTGGATGCCCGGTAGGGGTTCGGTTCGTTGCTGGCGAACTTGCCCCAGAAGTTGTCGTCGTCGGCGGTGGCGAGGCCGTTGTGCGAATCGCTGCTGCCGATCAGGCCGAACTTGAACGGGTTGGCCCCGGTGGCGGCTTCGATGCTGAGGCCCCGGGCAAGCGCTGGCCGGACGTACGAACTCCCGACCCAGGCGTCGGATGTTTCGTTCTTGTCGAAGTTGCCGCCGCCCCAGGTCTCGAAGTCCGCGAACGGATCGTCGGGCGAGGCCAGCGGATGGGTCTCGCTGTCGCCTTTCATCTGCGTGACCTCGACGACGGGCTCCCGGTCGGCCCGCAGGGATGCGTAGTCGGCCGTGATGGCCGCGTCGCCGTAGGTCCGGTCGGTGAACATCCGGCCCCGGCTTAGGTTGCTGTTGTGCGGGATCGCGATGACGCCGCTGCCGGTGCGGGCTTCGTACTCGGCGAGGTGGGCCCACAGGTCTTCGGGGTTGGCGCTGTCGTACTTGGAGAACGGTCGCGCCTGGCGGGTTTGCTCCGGGTCGCCGGCGAACAACACGTTGCGATGCAGCATCGGCGGATTGCTGCTGTATTCGAACCCGACGAAGGTCGTGAACGTGCCCGGGTCGTTGTGGCGTTCGGCGGCGTCGATCACGGCGTTCCAGACCTCCTGCCTGAACAGCGCGTCGATGGCGTAGTCGCCGTTCCAAGCCTGCTTGCCGGTCATCAGCGCTGCCGAGAGGGCGTCGAAGGCGTCCGGATCCTCCGCGTTCAGCACGTCCGCGAGTGGCGTGATCTCCGAGAAGAACCGCCTCCACGTGTGGCCGTCTTCGCTGAGCAGGCGTTCGTCGCCGTCCACGAGGCGCGGCAGGATGCCGACGTTCTCGGCATGGTCGGAGATCATCAGGAAGTCCAGCGGGCGGCGCAGCCGGGCGGGTTTGCCCCCCGCCGAGACCACTCGCTCGCCCTTCGCGAATCGATAGGCGGTATCGGGGGTGGTGCGGTTGCCCATGCCGAACGCATCGCCGGACAGGTACGTGTGCACGTGCGTATCGCCCCAGTAGACCGTGTCGGGATAGGCGTCGCGGACGACCGACGAATACGCGTCGTCGGCGTTGGTCGTCGCGGCTGCGACCGCGAGAACTGCAGTCCAGACCAGACTATGTGCGGGGCGATACTCTCTCGGCATGGCGGCGGTTGGCTGCGGTGATTTGGACACTGTAGCGCTCAACGGCCTCGACGGGGAGGTCATGGCGTGTACCAGATCGGTGACGAGTAGGCCCGCTCGCGGGTAACCAGGGCCACCGTGTCCGGCAAGTCCTCGATCCCGAAAAACGCCGCGTCGTAGGCGGTCCATCGCGGCGTCGGTATCTCCAGCACGCGGACGTAGTAGACCGCTGCATCGTCGGCGACGAAGCCCGGATCGGTCCACACGACAGCCAGTTCGGCGGCACCCACGGTGTTCAAGTACGTCGCCGAGGCTAAGTCGACGGTGGATTCCACGTCTTCCGGCACGCCATCCCGCACGGCGCGGTTGCCGGACCACGCGACGTCGTAGACCCGCTCGTGCAAAGCGCCTTCGCCGTCGTGCCAACCCTTGATCACCTGCACGCGGTCCAGGTTCGCACCATCGGGATCCTTGACGGCGTGGATCAGGAAACGCGGTGCCCGGCCCGCTTCGGGCCGTGTCAGGTCGCCGCCCATGGGCACGCCCTTGCGGTACCCGATGGTGGCGAAGTCCGACCGGTCGGCGTCGGTTTCGGTGTAGTCCCAGCCGCCGAAGAAGCGCAGCACGATGCGCGGTCCGGTGGTCGCGTAGACCTCGCGGCGCTTGAACGCCGCGAACAGGGCCGCCCGGGTGTTGGCTTCGGCCCAGACGGCGGCGTAGCCGGAAGCCGCGTAGTTCGGCTGGGCCAACGCCCGGTATGGATTCGGTTCGTAGCCCGCGAACTTGCCCCAGTAGTTGCCGTCGTCGGCGGTGGCGAGGCCGTTGTGGGAGTCGCTGCTGCCGATCAGGCCGAACTTGAACGGATTGACCCCGACATTGGCCGCAACACTGAGGCCCCGTTTGAGCGCCGGACGGACGTAGGAACCGGCGACCCGGGCGTCGGAAGGGTCGTCCGTGATGCCGGGACGTTCGAAGGTCTCGAAGTCCGCGAACGGGTCGTCGGGCGAGGCCAGCGGATGGGTCTCGCTGTCGCCCTTGATCTGCGTCACCTCCACGACGGGCTCCCGGGCGGCGCGCAGGGTGGCGTAGGCCGCCGCCATGGCAGCACCGTCGAAAGTCGCCGCGCTGAACGTCCCGCCGCGGCTTATGTTGCTGTTGTGCGGAATCGCGATGACGCCGCTGCCCGTGCGGGCCTCGAAGTCGGCGAGGTAGACCCACAGGTCCTCGGGGTTGGGGCTGTCATATCCGGAGAAGGGCAGCACCTGCCGGGTTTGCTCGGGGTCCCCGGCGAACAAGACGTTGCGATGCAGCACCGGGGCGGTGTATTCGTATCCGACGAAGGTGGTGAACGTTCCGGGATCGTTGT
>JAPOYW010000420.1:0-2242 GCA_026706425.1 Gammaproteobacteria bacterium | reverse complement strand
GCGTTCGGCAGCCTCGATGACGGCGTGCCAAACCTCGCGCCTGAAGGCGTCGTCGATGCCGTAGTCGCCGCTCCATGCCGGCTTCCCCGACATCATCGCAGTGGAGAGGACATCGAAGGCATCGGCATCCTCGGCGTTCACTACCTCGGCTGCCGGAGGAGATTCCGCGAAGAACTCGGCCCACCTCTGGCCATCTTCCGTTGCCAGCAACCCCTCGTCGCCGCCCACGAGCCGAGGAAGGATGCCGACATTCTCGGCATGGTCGGAGATCATCAGGAAGTCCAACGGGCGGCGCAGCCTGGCGCGCTTGCCCCCTGTCGAGACGACTTCCTCGCCCTTGGCGAACCGGTAGGCGTCCTCGGGCGTCGCCCGAGTACCCAGGCCGAAGGCGTCGGCGGACAGGTACGTATGCACATGGGTGTCACCCCAGTACACGGTGTCGGGATGGGTGTCGCGGACGGTCGGCGCATAGGTGTCTTCGGCGCCGGTCGTGGCGGCGACAGCGAACCCGGCGGCGAACCCCATGACGTGCAAGGCTCTGCGGCGCGACGCCACGTGCCGGCGTGGTAGGGAGCGACTCTCTCTCGGCATGGCGTTGGTCGGCTGTAGGCGTTACGGACACTGTAACGCTTGGGCCACCCGGGCGGTGGAACGTCGGCGGGAGAGTTAACCCAATTCGAACGTTGGCGTGTGGTGGCAAACTAGGCGTCTGTGCAACTTCGGACCGACCATGGCAAAGGCACTGAAAGACCCTCTCGGACACTTCCTGGTGCTGGGGCTCGCCCTGTTCGCGCTCTTCGCCTGGGTGACCAGGGACGAAGCATCGAGCGACGACAGGGTCATCAATGTTGATCGCCCGGCGCTTCTTACCCACATCCAGTACCACGCGCGTGCCTTTTCGCCGGATGCCGCGGCTGCGCATCTCGATGGGATGTCGGACACCGAACTCGACAGACTCGTCGATTCGTTCGTGCGCGAGGAGGCGCTCTACCGGGAAGCGCTCAGCCTCGGCATGGACCAGACCGACCACGTCATCAAGCACCGGCTGGTCCAGTCCATCGAGTTCATCACGGACGACCTGGCGTTGCGCACGACCGAGGTGTCGGACGACGAACTTAAGACCTACTTCGAAGCGAACCGGGAACGCTACCGGATCGAACCGACGGTCACCTTCACCCATGTGTTCTTCAACGGCGAGCGGCACGGGGTGGAGGAAGCACGGAATCTGGCGAACGTGAAACTCGCCGAACTCAACCGGGACCGCGTCCCGTTCACCGATGCGCCGGGACACGGCGA
This sequence comes from Gammaproteobacteria bacterium, assembly GCA_026706425.1. Lineage (GTDB taxonomy): Bacteria > Pseudomonadota > Gammaproteobacteria > Pseudomonadales > Azotimanducaceae > VXYL01. The sequence goes on along the minus strand of JAPOYW010000420.1, from coordinate 946 downwards.
CCGTTTCCTGTACCTCGTCAACTACGTGGAGCGCACCGAGGACCTGGTCGCCAGCCACTTCGGCGCCGAGATGGCCGGTGTGGTCTTTGCGCTCGTCGCCGACGACGCCAACTGGGTCGGGCCCTTGGAATCCCGCTACGGTCAGCACCTCGTCCTCTTGACCGCCCGGACCGAGGAACGCAACCCGGAGCTTGTCGAGGTCGAAGCGCGGGTTCGTGCCGACGCCGAGCGCGAAACGGCCGAGATGCGCCGCGACGCGGCCATCGAGACCCTCGTTGACACCTATGATATCCGCCGCCAAGTGGTGCGCAGCCCGCCGGATCCAAGCGAATGAGCTTGGCGCGCATGGCGAGTCTCGTCGCGCTTGTCGGCGCCTGTGGCGTGCAGGCTCACGACGTCCGTCCGAACACGGTGCGGATTGTGGAAACCGCCGAGCACGTCTACAGCGTGGCGTGGAAGGTGCCTGCCAGCCTGCCGGTGGACTCGCTGCCGTACCCGACGTTGCCGGCGGACTGCACGTCGGCGCAGGCACCGACATGGCGTTCGACGGGCGGCGCGTACCTCGGCCAGCAGACGTACCGATGCGCCAACGGCCTAGCCGGCCGAACCGTCGGCATCGCCTACCCCGGCATCAACCCGTCCCTGCGCACGATCTACACCGTCGCGCTCGGCAACGGCGCGGAGCACATTCGCATACTGGGCCCCGACGAGGGCGAGTGGGTGATTCCGGCAACGCCCGAGCCGTTCGCGGTTGCCGTCGAGTACACGTGGCACGGCGTCGTGCATATCTGGATCGGCGTCGACCACCTGCTGTTCGTAGCCTGCCTGATGTTCATCGCGCGCACGCCGCGCCGGCTGTTGCTGACCATCACCGGGTTCACGGTGGCGCATTCGATCACCCTGGCCTTGTCGGCGCTCGATCTCGTACGTGTGCCGACGCCGCCCG
>JAPOYW010000041.1 GCA_026706425.1 Gammaproteobacteria bacterium | reverse complement strand
CGGCGTGCAACTGGGTGCCCCGGCATAGAAACGGTCCATCCGCAGCCCGCTGCGGGCCATGTCGTCGAGGTTCGGGGTTTTCATGACGGGATGACCGTAGTAGCCGGTCTGCGCCCAACCCATGTCATCGGCCATGAGCAGAATGACATTGGGTCTGGTTTCGGCCACGGCTGCTCCGGCAAGCATCAGGAACGCAATGCCAAGGATCACCTTCCGTGCGTCTGGCAAGGTCCGCCGCATGATCAGCCCTTGGCAGTCAGATCGGTACATGTCCATGCTCCAGGTGTTTCGGTCGAGCCTAGCAATGAGGAATCGGCGCGGACAGGGTGATTGGCGCCGAAGCTCACCCAAAACAAGCCACGGTGATGTCAGTCCACGGATTCGCCCTGCAGTTCCACGAACCTGCGGTAGTTCCCATCCTCGCGGTCCATCAGTTCGGCGTGCGTGCCTTGCTCCAGTACCCGCCCATCGTCGAGGAACACCACATGATCGGCCAGCGCCACCGTGGACAGCCGATGGGCAATGATGATCACGATGCGGTTCTTGGCTGCTTCCTGTAGCGCGTTCACGAGATGCCCCTCGGTCTCCGGGTCGAGGGCCGATGTCGGTTCGTCCAGGATGAGGATGCGCGAATCCTTCAAGAGGCCGCGGGCAATCCCGATGCGCTGCTTCTGTCCCACCGACAATTTGCTCGCGGAGGTGCCGAGCTTGGTGTTGTAGCCGTCGGGCAACGAGACGATGAAATCGTGAATCCCCGCTGTTCGCGCAGCCCGCTCCACCTCTTCTCGGTGCGCATCCGGTTTGCCCAGACGGATGTCTTCGAGGATCGACTCGTTCACGGTGTCGGTTTCCTGGAACACGTAGCTGGTTTGCCCGCGCAGGCTCTCGAGCGTCGCGTCGTTCACGTCGTGGCCGTCGATCAGAACATGGCCTTCGCTCGCCGCGTGGTAGCGCGGAATCAGGTAGGCAAGCGTGGTTTTCCCGGCGCCGGTGGGTCCCACGACGGCTACGATCTGCCCCATACGCGCATTGAAGGTCACATCCCGAAGGGCACGTCGACCGTCCGGGTAGACGAAACCCACCTCCCGGAACGAGACGCCTTCCTCGATCAGGGGCAACGCGAAGCGACCTGTCTCTGTTTCCGGCGGCACCTCGAGCATCGCGAACACCCGGCGTGCCCTGGCGGCGTCGCCCTGCAGGCCGATCCAGAAGTATCCCAGCTTCTCGGCCGGTTCATGCATCAGGGCGAAGTATCCGAGCACGACGACGAAGTCGCCCGGCGAGAATCCACCGAATATCACCTGGGCGACGACATACGCGGTGAAGCCCCATACGAGGACCTGGGTCGCGATCTCGAGGAAGGTTCCCACGACCTCGAAAGCCAGGCCGTTGAAGCGGACCCGCTTGAACGACTCGGCGCTGTCTTTGCGGAACCGTTCGCGTTCGGTTTCCTGCGCGCCGAGGGCTTGCACCGCCAGCATGTTGTCCATCCCTTCCTCGATATTGCTGGTAAAGGCGCTCTGCGCGGCGATCACCGCTTGCGAGCGGCGCCGCAGCATTCGGGAGAAAGGCACGATCACCAGCACATACATGGGCAAGGCGCCCACGGCGAAAACCGCCACGGCGGGGGAATCCGGGTAGGCGCTGAGCAGGGTCACAAGGGCCACCGCGAACGCTGACACGGCACTGACCGGCTCTATCAGGACGGTAGATATGACGTCGGGAATCACCCTTGTGTCGTTTACCACCCGGTGCACGGAGTCGCCTATGGGTTGATCGTCCAGCTTGGTCATGGGGAGAGCCTGCACGCTGCCGAATAGGCGTGAGCGCACCAGGTGAACAACGGACTGAGTCAATCGAGTGTCGAACAGCGTCATCACGTACCCGTGCGCGAGGCCTGCAACAAGCCCCGCCACCGAAAACAGGGCCACCCAGAACAGGATTCCTGCGACGGACGCGCCTTCGAGCATCTCGACCGCCGGGATCAAGAAGGACGGATAGCCCGTGACGTCCTCGACGGGCCCTCCCAAGACCACATGGTCGATGAGGATCTTCCCGATCCACGGAGCCAATACGATTGCGAGGTTTTGGCGTAGCCAATGGCTCGCGAAGCTAATGGCATACCGCAGCCACACGTACCTCACGAAGAGGACGCTTCGGCCAATGATCCGGAAGGTTCGGCGATAGTCGATGTCGGTCTCGAGGTCGGCGAGACTCGCGCGCGTATCGAGAGCCCTCTCGTCTTCGCGCAGGGCTCGAAGCGAGAGCCGCGGTCGTTGGGGCTCTTCAGGCATCGCCCTGATCGCCCTCCCGGGCGGCAACCAAGTTCGCTTCGGATTCAACAAACGCCCGGTACCTGCCGTCCGTCATGCCCATCAGGGTCTCGTGGCTACCGCTTTCCACAATGCGGCCCGCGTCGAGGTAGAGGATGTTGTCCGCACGGCGGATGGTCGAAATGCGGTGCGTAACCAAGAGAATCGCACGTGCGCCCATCCGGATACCGGTCCCCCCGACGTGTCCGGCGCTCCAATCCGCCAAGTTCGACAGAACGCGGAGTTCGGTCTCGGCGTCGAGGGCCGAGGTGGGTTCGTCCAACACGAGAATCGGCGTATCGCGCACGACGGCGCGGGCTATCGAGAGACGTTGACGCTGGCCGGTCGACAACCTGCCGCCGCGGTCGCCGAGGACGGTATCGAGCCCCTCGGGCAACCCATCGACAAAGTCGTCCACGCAGGCTACTCGGACGGCCTCGGCCACGGATTCGTCACTCGCGTCCTGGGCGGCGTACCGGATGTTGTCGCGGACCGACAGGCGGAACAGAACGTCTTCCTGCAGCGCGACGCCGATGTTGGCGCGCAACGAGTCGAGGCGGTAGTCGCGCAGGTCGCGACCGTCGACGCGTATCGACCCGTCGTCCGGGTCGTAGAGGCGGAGCAGCAGATTCAAAAGGGTCGTCTTGCCGGCGCCGGTGGGACCGACGATGGCGGTGACCGTGCCTGGCCGCGCGGCAAAGCTGACGCCGTTCAGCACCGGGCGATCCTCCCCGTAGGCGAACGTCACGTCTTCGAACCGGATCTCCTGCGAAAAAGTGCCGAAGGGGACCGCGTCGGCGCTGTCCCGGACCTCGGGCTCCATGTCCAGGATATCGAACGCCCGGCGCAGTCCCATGGCCATGGTTTGGGCCTTGGCCCAGGCTTCTACGATGTTCGGGAAGGCGCCCGTCGCTTCGCGAAACCTCTCCTCGGCCCACCGATAGGCGGTCAGATTCCACACCACGAACGAGAACCCGGCCAGCGCGATCAGTTCGTTGGCGAAGGTCGGACGCTCCAGGTTCGCCCACAGTGCCATGAGCATCGTGCCACACAGCACGAAGGAGCCGATGATGAGTCCCTGTACCGCATTCACGATCGCGAACAAACGCGTCTGGCGATAGTCGGTGTTGAAGGCGACTACCGAGTCCGACTCGAACCGGGCCTGGGATTGCTTCTCGACGCCGTAGGCCTTGTTGATCCGAACCGTGCGGAAGGCCTCCTGGATCCTCGACATCAGGTCGGCGTTGGCCATCCGCATGACGAGATTCCGAGTGCGGATCCTGCGCATGGCCCAGTAGGCCAGCACAAGAGCGGGGAAGATGCCGCCGATGGCGATCAAGCCCAGCCAAGGCGACAGGAGGGCCACTAGGGCCAACAGGAATAAGCACTCGGCGACGTTACTCGATATCGCCAAGAGGACGTACAGGACTCCCGTGACCTCGCTGGCATCGACCTGGACGCGAAAGATGGAGTCGCCGGTGCGGTGGTCGCCGTGGTACCTAAGCGACAGGCGCTGCCAACTGTCCGCCAGGGCAAGGCGCAGGTCCTGCTCGATGTTCTGCATGATCCACGTGCGGTAGTAGCCGACGAGGGGACCCGTCAGCCATAGCGGGGTGAACACCGCGACCTCGATCAGGACCACCTTCCAGAAAAGGGCCAGCCGCTGGTCCTCGGCAAGTTGGTCCGTGACTTCCCGGGACATCTCGGGCTCGCCGAGGAGATCCGCTCTACTTGCCGTCAACGCCTCGGCCTGGAGAATCGACTGGTTGAGGAGATCCGCCATCACCAACCCCAATACCAGCCAAAAGACACCCCGAATCGCCGTGATGCCGTACCAGTAGACCAGGTGGGAGGCCAGGCGAATACGGCATCGAATCCGTGCGCTCCCTCCGAAGCCATCGACTCGAAACTGCAACAACCAGCCCAGCATGCACGCGCCGGTAACCGTTCCCGCATACAAGCCGTCGGCGACACCTTCGACGTAGGTGTTTGCCGCGGTGTTGGCGGCTACGCCGAAGACCACTAGGGCGAGGGCTGCGACCTTCTGGATCCTGCCTTTCGCAAGGGCAACCGGCCAGGCACACACCGCCATGGCCAGAATCGGCGCATACAGGAGATTGAAGGGGTATTCGAGAGTCGCGGGAACGTAGCCGAGGTAGGGACCGCCGATGGCGACGGCAGCCACCAGCGGCGGCATGCAGGCGAACCCAAAGCCCCGGCCCGCTACGGCTTCGGCCATTCGGTCCTCGATGCCGCGGCCGGGTGCCCACCAGCGGCCGTAAACCTGCGGCCTGATATACGGCCACGCACGCAACAGCAGGTAGAGGACCGCCTGGACGCTGCCCTTGTCGTCGGTTTCCCGCAGGTCGCGTCCGGCGGGGATCGGATCGCCCGCGCCGAGGTACGGCAGAGCCTTCGCCAGTTCCTTGTTGCGGCGATGATCGTTCGTCTGCAGCAGTGACCCCCTGCGAAGCGCGACCGGATGGCGCGATCCTTAACGAGTGACACCACCGTAGCACACGGACGCGGTTGGCCACCGTTGCCGCCCTGCGCTTCGGTCGGGCGACGTTCTATCGGCGGCGCAATGACCTTACACTGGTTCGGCTGGTGCGCATCCAGGCGCCGGGCGTCGTCTCTTGGTCAAACAACGAGGATGAACATGGTCAAGATCGAAGACCTTTATTCCATGAGCGGGAAAATCTGCGTCGTCACGGGCGGCTCCACTGGGCTCGGCAGCTACATGGCGGAGGGATTCCTGGCCGCAGGCGCGGCGAAGGTATACATCACGGCGAGGTCCGAGGACACGCTTCGGGCCAGGGCCGCCGAACTAACCGAAATGTCCGATGGCGAATGCATCGCCATTGCCGGCGACCTCGCCACGCTGGATGGTGTCGCCGCGTTGTCGGCGACCCTCCACCAGGAGGAGGACTACATCGACGTACTGGTCAACAACGCAGGGATTGGCACCGGCGGCTATTTCGACGCCATGACCGTGGAGGACTGGGACAAGACCATGGACCTCAACCTGAGGTCGCCCCTGTTCCTCACCCAGGCGCTGCTCGACCTCTTGAGGAAGAACGCGACTCAAGAGGATCCCGCCCGCGTCGTCTTCATCAGTTCCGTCGCGGCCAGCGAAGTCTTCAAGCATGTCATGGCGTACTCCACCAGCAAGAAGGGGCTCGAACACCTGACGCCACAGCTCGCCCTGGCACTCTGCGACGACCACATCCTGGTGAATTCGATCGCACCGGGGAGGTTCTATTCCGAGATGACGCGGGGTGCCTGGGAGGATCCCGAGTCCGAGTCCTTCAAACAGAGCCTTGAGAGGATCCCGGCCCACCGCTACGGGGGCCTCGAAGACATGGCTGGCGTGGCGGTGATGCTTTGCAGCCGCGCTGGGTCCTATTTCACGGGCGAGGTTCTCAACCTGGACGGGGGACACCGGTTGCGACACTGATCCGAACGATGACCCCCGAGCATCTCGTCGGCTTGGCGCTTGCCTGCGTAGGCCGCGAGTACCCCAACCACATCAGCCACCTCCTTGAGTCCGATACGGACGCGGCGCCGCCACGACGGCTCACGCCTGCCTTCTTCGGCTGCTTCGACTGGCACAGTGCGGTCCATTCGCATTGGCTGCTCGCGCGAATGTGTCGACTGGAACCCGATGCGGACTACGCGGGCGACGCAAGAACCGCGTTGGCGCGAGCGCTCACGCCGGAGAACATCGCGGCCGAGTGCGACTACGTGGCGGCGCGACCGGCGTTCGAACGGCCATACGGCATGGCGTGGTTGCTGCAGCTTGTCGCCGAACTGCACGACTGGGAGGACACCGACGCGCGGACCTGGCGCGAAACCCTGCGCCCGCTCGAGGACCATGCCGCCGCCGTGTTCGAGAACTGGCTGCCCAAGCTCCCGCACCCGGTGCGTAGCGGGACTCACGACCAGACCGCGTTCTCGTTGGGTCTGGTGCTTGACTGGGCGCGGATCGCCGGCGCGCCGCACGTGCGTGATCTCGTGGAGCGCCGCAGCCTTGCCTTCTACGCCAACGACCGCGATGCACCCCTGTCCTACGAACCGTCCGGGCACGATTTCCTATCGCCAAGCCTCGCGGAGGCGGACCTGATGCGGCGCCTCCTGCCAGCCGACACCTACCGCGAATGGTTTGCGGGCTTCCTGGGAACCTTCGAACTCGACCCCGTGGCTATCCCGGACGTCAACGACGGGCACCTGGTGCACCTCGCCGGATTGAACCTGAGCCGCGCCTGGATGCTCGAGGGCATCGCCTCGGTGGTGGCGTCCGGGCCACTCGCGGCGATGGCGACACGCCACCGGTCCGCAGGCCTCGCCGCCTTCGACACGCTCACGTACGCCGGGGCGCATTGGCTGGCCACGTTCGCTGCCTACCTCACGACCCGGCGCGGACTCGCAACAACGTAGGACCCGCCAAGGGCGAGGCTCACTCGCCAGAGCGACGCATTCGGACGGCGCGCATCTCGTCGCTCAGCCTGACCGGCGGCGAGTCGGTTTGGCCGGCCGGATCCTGCAGCCAGTCGCCGGTCAGATTGTCGCGTCTGACCGCGAAGCGTTGCCGCACGGGTGGGCAATCCCGCACCGGGCCCGGCGTATCCGCGTACCAGTACGCCACGCTCGACATTTCGTTGGCCAGGTGGTTGCCGTGGCCGTGCTCGATGGTGACCTTGATCTCGCGCTGGAACCGCACGGGATTCTCGATGTGGTGTACGTAGCTCGTCTGGTAGCCGCGGGTGTTGTGCTCGAAGATCGACGAGCCGTTGCGCAGGAACGCGTTGTCCTGCATGCCCCAGGCCTGGTTCAGATAGTCCTCGGAGCCCGTGCCGTGCAGGTCCGGCGGCCACTTGTAGCCGTCGACCCAGATCATGTCGTCGCCCTCGCCCCACCAGGTGCCCTGGAAGTTGGTCACCGACAGGTTGCAGCCGATGTAGTGGCCCCGGCCGGTAGTGTCCAGGATCACGTAGTTGTTGTCCCAGGCCAGGCGCTCCTTGTTGGCGATGTTCGCGGCCGGCGTATTGACCCGAACGTCGCCGCCCCAGCCCGGGAACGGGTTCGTCCGCCGGAACTCGGCGTGCAGGTACCCGGCGTCCACCGCCACCTCGCCACGCGCGTAGTCGACGTAGAAGTACTGGCGGTGCGTCTCGGCGCTTTCGTTGACAAGCTCGACCCGGGCGTGTTCGCGGAACGGCATGGGCAGGTAGGCGTTGAGCGCGCAGCCCTGGTTGAAGCGGTTGTTGGCACGCGTCGAGGCGGAGAACAAGAGCGACTGGTAGGAGTTCACGATGCCGTGCCCGAGGCCGAAGAAGTCGCCGAGCGGACAGACGACGCTGGGTTGATCGGCGTTGTCCCAGGTGACGAGCAGCAGGCATTCGCGGTAGTGGCTGCGCTGCGTCATCCAAAGGTGGGTGATGGTCCCCGGGCCTTCGATGTCGGCGAGCACGCGCCGCTCGCCGGGCTCGATATTCCAGGCGTCGTCGTTGCGGCCGGTGGTGTCCCAGGAGGATACGCGACCTGTCGCACCGTCGCCGATCAACGCTAGCCGAGTGAGGTCCATGAAGCTTGTCCTGATAAACGAGAGACTCGCCCGTGAGTATTACGGGTAACTCGCGCCGATGCGATTGCGAATCCCCGTCCAGCTTCGCGGCGGACGCGGAGGCCGCCACCGCAATGGGCCGACAGGAGGCGCCGCGTACGGGACGCCCCGGAAAACGGCTCCCCGCATCGCCATCCGTCATCTCTCCGGCGACCAGACCCGCGCCCGTAGGGACTGCGAGTGCCGAGGACACGCAGGCGGGCTAGCGCTCGGCCGCGACGAACTCCGCAGCCTCTCGATACGCTACCTTGATCAAAACACCCAGCGCATCCGCGTCGACATCCGTACCGGGAAACAGCTTGACGTGCCGCATTCGCTTGCCGGTGCCTTGCAGCAGCGCCGAGGGGTCCGGCAGAAACGCGCCCCTGAAGAAGCCGACGTTGACGTGCCTGGTGAACGCGTTGACGTACGCGAAGGGGACGTCCTCCACGCAGGCGACGGGGCAGCCGTCGTGAACCAGGTCGACCACGTCCTCGCCGCAGCCCCGCATCCGATCGAACCATGTACGCGCGATCAAGCCCAGCGCACCGGCCCGCTCGGCAAACCAGGCCTCCACCTGCGGATCCCCCGGTAGGGCACCGTCGAAACGCAGTCGGGCTTCGATGTTCGTCATGCTCCGGTTGCCCGTCCGGTCCGTCGTTCCATGCCCGTGCGCGCCCCGTGCCGGGATGGGACGCGCTACATCTCGACCGCCAGGAGCTTCAGGAAGTCCTGCTTCTGTTCTTCCGGCATCTCCTCGAAGATCGGCACCAGCATCTCCGTGACCGGCAGATCCGCGAACTCCGGCGACTGGGTCTGCATCGCCGCGGCGATGTTGTGCAGCCCGTTGCCTTCTTCGGAGCCGGCCATCAGGGGACGGCTCACCTCGTCGGGCCAGTACATTTCGGAGGGCTGCTCCTCGCCGTAGGGGTTTTCCCGTCCGACGTACTTCTCGATGGCCGCGAGCAGCGCCTGTTGGCCCTCGCGCCGCTTGCGTCCGCCTTCCCGACCGTAGAACGCGCCGGACTGGTTGCAGATCGCGGCCCATCGCGCGCGGATGTGGAATCCCCGAATGGCCAGGGCTTCTTCCGGTTCGCCGTCGCCGCCCCAGATCTCGCCGTCCTTGACGATGATGTAGTAGCCGGCCTTCTCACGGCCCCCTTCCATGAGGCGGGCAGGCGGATGCGTATAGCACTCCGTGAACGCCCACTCGAAATCCTTCGGCAGATCGGCCGTCTTGAGAATCCTGACCGCTGCCGCAGCACAGGCTTCGCCCCACTCCTTCGAACCGAATTCGCCTTCCTTCTCCAAGGTGGACATGTCGATCACGTAAGCCACTTCTTCCTCGCAAGTTCCCGCAAAACGTATGACCGTAGCACACTCTCCGCCGACCATTGACGGCGAACCACCATTCGGATTT
>JAPOYW010000331.1 GCA_026706425.1 Gammaproteobacteria bacterium | reverse complement strand
CGACCCCGACCTCGGGGGCCGAGAGCGCCAGCCGCGCGCGTCCCAGGATCGGCACGATGCTGAACAGGCCGCCGGTACGCGCCAACGCCCCCACGAGGCCGATGAAACAGACCAGCCGGAATCCGATGTTGCCAAGCAGTGCCCGGACCTGGTCACGTAGCGGGACGGCCTCGCGGCTCGCAGGGGTACCGCCCACACCCCGCGTCTCCGCAACACCGAACCAGGCGACCGCAGTCACGGCGGCACCCATGACGGCGTACACCAGGAACGGCGCTTCGAGGCCGAAACGCTCGGCGAGGAAACCGCCCGGGAACGGGCCGATGCCCACCGCGAACAGGAAGACCCCCTGGTAGATCGACAGGGTGCGCCCCCGGCTCGCCGGCGAGGCGATGTCGGCGAGCACGATCAGTCCGGCGGTGAGCACGATTCCCGCACCCGCGCCGGCGACCAGGCGCGCCGCGAGCAGTTCGAGGTAGGTGTCGGCCAATGCACACCAGAGGTTGCCGAGCACCGTCACGCCGCCGCCGATCACGAGCGCCGCACGCCGCCCCAATACGTCTGCGACCTTGCCGGTGGGGAGCCCGAGGAAAACACGCGCGACGCCGTACACGGCCACCGTCGCGCCGATCGCCGTCTGCGAGACGTCGAAGGACTTCGCGTAAAGCGGCAGCACGGGGATCACGGCACCGAAGCCGAGTTGGTTGACGGCGATCAGCACGCACATCCATGCCAGCACGCGCCGTTCGACGGCCGGCGAGTAGACAGTCGCTATGACGACCCCATGAACACAACGAGAACCACGCCCATGATAGGGTGAGTTGGCAGCGCACGAGGACGACCAATGACGCGACTCATCATCGATTGCGATCCCGGCCACGACGATGCCATCGCGCTGATCCTGGCGCACCGGCACGCCGAGGTCGTCGGCATCACCTCGGTCAGCGGCAATGCGCCGCTTGCTGCGACGACTGCCAATGCACTGATGGTGACCGCGCTGCTCGACGTAGACACGCCGGTGGTGAGCGGTGCCGCCAGGCCCTTGGTGGGGGAACCGATCCACGCCGCGGTCGTGCACGGCGAGTCCGGACTGGGCGGCGTGGACCGCATCGCCCACGAACGCAGCATCGCCGGCGACGATGCCGTCGGCTATCTGCTCGATGTCGCGGAGGCGGACATCACCGTGGTCGCCGTGGGGCCGCTGACCAACCTCGCGCACGCCATCGAACGGGATCCGACCTGGGTGAAGCGCATCGCGGGCATATCCATCATGGGCGGCAGCACGGACGTCGGCAATGCGACACGGGTGGCCGAGTTCAACATCCTCGCCGATCCCGAAGCGGCGTCGATAGTCTTCGAGTCGGGTGCCGAGATCACCATGTGCGGTCTCAACCTAACCCACCAGTTCCAGACCAGCGACGCCCTCGCCGAGCGGTTGCGGGACGCCGATACGCCGAAGGCCAGGTTCGCCGCGCAGATCTTCGACTACCTGCACGACCGCATGGAGATCCTGATCGGCCGCCGCGCCTCCGCCATGCACGACCCCTGCGCCGTGCTGGCGATCACCCATCCCGACCTCGTAGACATCCAGCCGCGGGCGGTTGCCGTCGAACTCGCGGGCACGCTGACCCGCGGCATGACCGTCGTCGACCAGCGCGTCAGCCGACGGCGGGACCAAGCCAATGCGAAGGTGGCCTACGGAATCGACGTCGAACGCGGGTGGGAGGTGGTAATGGAGTCCATGGACGCGTGAACCGGTTGATCCTCACCGCCGCCATCGGCCTGGCCGCCGCGGGTTGCTCGATGCTGCCTAAACCGCCCGCGATCCCGGCACCCGCGCCTCCGGCACCGCCGCCCTCGGTACAGCCGATCATCATCGAGGCGCCGCCGGAGCAGCCGCCGCCTCCGCCGCCACCCGTGGTCGAGCCCCCGACGGTGATCGCCGAAGCACTCCTCGACGAGGCGAGGATCCTGGAGGACGCCGGCTCGCCGAACGAAGCCGCGGCCACCATCGAACAGGCGATCCGCATCGAACCCCAGAACGGGGAACTCTGGCTGCAGCTGGCGGTGCTGCGGCTCGCCAACGGCCAAGCCGCGATGGCCGAACAGAGTGCCCGCAAGTCCCTGTTGTTCCTGCGGGCCGGTAGCCCTCACGAACGGCAGGCCTGGCTGGTGATTGCCGACGCACGCGAAGCGCAGGGCGACCCGGAATCCGCCGAAGGCCTGCGCAACCGTTGGAACACCCCAACGGACTGATCTCGCTTGGCAAGCAAATGAGGGGACGACCCGTCGCGGAGTCCGGGCGGGCTGCCGGCGGGTACTTCGTCCCGACATTCAACCCGGCAAGCAATCCCAAGCAGCGCAGCCTGCTGCGCCTGGTCAACCCCGGCGGAGACGATGTGGCCGTGGCGGTGCATGCCGTCGACGACCATGGTCTGGCCGCAGGGCCCGTGCAGTTGGTCCTGGCCCCGCGCGAGGCAAGGACCCTGACCGCGGAGGACTTGGAGTCCGGCAATACCGAGAAAGAGCCCCACGGCCACTTGACCAACCTGTCCACCTGGCCGGACGACGAGTTGCGTTTGGAATAGCCGGGGAAAGCCCCGCGGCGTTAGCGGAGCAATTCCACCCAGTGCACGACGGGCACGCCCACGGCATCCGCCAGGTGCGTTTGGCAGCCGATGTTGGCGGTGGCGATCACGTCCGGGCTGTGCCGGGTGAGGGCATCGGCCTTGCGTTCCTTGAGCTCGCTCGCCATGCCCGGTTGCAGCAGGCTGTAGGATCCGGCCGATCCACAGCACAAATGTTGATCGGCGACCGGGACGAGCCGATATCCGGTCGCGACGAGGATCTTCTCCACCAGCCCCGTGAGCCGTTGACCGTGCTGCAGCGTGCAGGGGGGATGCCAAGCCACGGTCACGGCCTCCCCGCCCTCGAGGCGATTCTTGCGGAAGTCGAATCCGGCGAGTACCTCCGCGACATCGCGCACCTTGTCCGCGAACCCCTTGGCCGCGTCATCGCCGAGCACCCGTCCGTAATCCTTGAGGGTCACCCCGCAGCCGGTGGCCGTGGAGACGATTGCATCGACGTCGTCGGCTGCCAGTCCGACGTTGCGCTGCATCAGCGAGTGTGCGGCAGCGGTCCTCCCCGCGTGCAATGCCAATCCCCCGCAACATTCCTCGGCGTCGGAGACGAACGCTGCCATGCCCCGCGCCTCCAGCAGGTCCGCCAGGTGCGCGTTCACCTCCGGCGTCACGACGCGCTGCACGCAGCCCTGCATGAGCAACACGCGTCCGTGCCGGGGCAGGTCCCGTTGGCGAGGCGGAGGCTCGAGGAGACGACGGAGGCGGCGAGGCAGCAGCCCTCGGAACGGCCGCGCCAAGGCGACGAGCGGTGCTAAGAGGTCCGGTCTCGGCACGATGCCAAGCAGGAGCAGGCCCAGCAGGCTCCGACTCGGCCGTTGTTCCTCGAGAACCTCGCGACCAATCTCGGCGAGTTCTCCGTAGCGAACCCCCGAGGGACAGGTGGTCTCGCAGGCTCGGCAGGTCAGGCAGCGGTCGAGGTGGGTCCGCGCCACGGCGTTCGCTTCGCCGGATTCGAGCAGGCCCTTGATGAGGTAGATGCGCCCGCGCGGCCCGTCCAGTTCGTCGCCGCGAACCTGGTAGGTCGGGCATGTCGCGTTGCACATGCCGCAATGCACGCAGGTCCTCAAGATGGCGTTGGCGCGATGTCCCCGATCCGTGGCGAGGGTCGCTTCCGGAATCTCGGTACGCATCTAGTGCTCGACGCCCGGGTTGAACACGCCGCTTGGATCGAAGGCATCCTTCAGGCGCGCGGCCACTTTGGCTGTCGCCGCATCGGGAACCGGGCGCGTCGACGGTTGCCGGCCTGGCGCAAACGTCGTGGCAAACCCGCCGTCCGGGAGCTCGATCGACCCGTCAGGGGACCAGGCCTGACATCCGCCCCACTCGATCAACGCGTCTTCGGCGTCGAATCGCGACCCCCGGGGCAGCGACACCCGGGTGACGGAGCCGGCGGAATCCGCGAAGAACGGGTGCGCATGATCGCGCACGGCGGCCCACAACAGCGGGTCGCCACCTTCGTGCAGGCCCAACGCCGAACGCGCGCTCGCGACGCCGGCGGCGCTGCCCGAAAGGCGCAGGTGCAATGTGTTCTGGCAGTAGCACGTAGCCGTGATCGGAAGCGGCCGGCGTGCCCAGTGCCGAACCAAACGTCCGGCTTCCCCGGCATCGCACGCGACGGCAAGCGTTGCCTCGGTGGCCGGCATGGGTAGCACTCGCACGCTCGCCGAGAGAATGACGCCAAGCATGCCCCGGGCGCCGACCATGAGCCGGGACACGTCGTAGCCCGCCACGTTCTTCATCACGCTGCCGCCGAAACGCAGCCGCTGGCCGCGCCCGTTGACGATCTCGACCCCCAGCACGGCGTCCCGGACACTGCCCCGCCAAGGCCGGGCCGGGCCCGACAGGCCGCTCGCCAATGCGCCGCCGAGCGTTCCGGCACCGTCGAAGCGCGGCGGGTCGAAGGGCAGCATCTGGCGTTTCTCCGCCAGGACCTCGGTCAGTTCGCCGAGGGAGGTGCCCGCCCAAGCGGTTACGACCAGCTCCTCGGGCCGGTAGTCGAGGATCCCCGACAGGCTCTGGGTGGACAGCGTGTCCTCACCCCGAAGCGGTCCCAGCAACGCCTTGCTGCCGTGTCCGACGATCGCGAGACTCGACGACAACCGGTGGCATTCCGCGACGGCGATCTGAATGCGATCGGCTTCGTCCACCTTCCGTCTCGAACCGCTAGAACCGTTCCAGCTCGGGGTGCGGAACACGCCCCTGGTGAACCCGCATGCCACCGAGTTCAGAGCACCTCGCCAGCGTGGGAACGGCTTTGCCCGGGTTCATGAGCCCATCGGGATCGAAGGCGGCCTTGAGCGCGTGGAACTGGGCGAGTTCCTCGTCGTTGAACTGGACGCACATGGTGTTCAGTTTTTCGACGCCCACGCCGTGTTCGCCGGTCACGGTGCCGCCGGCATCCACGCAGAGGCGCAGGATCCGATCGCCGAGATCCTCGGCCCGTTCCAGCTGTCCCGGCACATTGGCGTCGAACAGGATCAGCGGGTGCAGGTTGCCGTCGCCGGCGTGGAACACGTTGGCGACGCGCAGGCCGAATTCCTCCGACAACTCGCCGATCCCGTTGAGCACTTCGGCAAGCTTGGCGCGGGGGATCGTCCCGTCCATGCAGTAGTAGTCCGGCGAAAGACGTCCCATCGCGGGGAACGCGGCCTTGCGCCCTTTCCACAGGCGCTCCTGGTCCGCGGCATCCGTCGCCAGGCGGACATCGGCGCCGTGGGACGCGAGCACCGCTTGGACGCGGTGCGCGTCGGCGGCCACTTCCTCGGCCGTGCCGTCGAGTTCGCAAAGCAGGATCGCTGCGGCTTCCCGGGGATAGCCGGCGTCGGCGAAGTCCTCCGCGGCACGGATGGACGGGTTGTCCATCATCTCGAGCCCCGCCGGGATGATGCCCTCGGCGATGATGGCGCCCACGGCCCGGCCGGCGTCTTCTAGGACGCCGAAGGATCCGAGCAGAACGGTCTTGGCCACCGGCAGCGGCAGCAGTTTCACGGTGACTTCGGTGACCACGCCGAGCATTCCCTCGGAGCCCATCATGATCGCGAGCAGATCGAGACCCGGCGACTCCAGGGTCTTGCCGCCGAGGACGAGTTCGTCGCCTTCGAAGGTCTCGACCTTGAGGCCGATCACGTTGTGCACGGTGAGCCCGTACTTCAGGCAGTGCACGCCGCCGGAGTTCTCCGCGACGTTGCCGCCGATGCTGCAGGCAAGCTGGGACGACGGGTCCGGCGCGTAGTAGAGGCCGTGTTCGCGGACCGCTTCGCTGATGGCGAGGTTCGTGACACCCGGTTCCAACGTCGCCGTGCAGGCATCGAGATCGACCTCCTTGATGCGGTTCATCTTGGTCAAGGTCAGCAGCACGCCGTCCTTCAGCGGCCTCGCCCCGCCCGACAGACCCGTGCCGGCACCGCGGGTGACCACCGGCACGCGGTGCTCGCGGCAGATGGCGAGAACGGTACGAACCTGTTCCACCGTCTCCGGCAGCACGACGACCCAGGGGGTCTCCCGGATCGCCGTCAGGCCATCGGTCTCGAACGGGCGCACGGCGTGCTCGCCGGTCAGCACGGAGGCCGCCGGCAGAGCGGCACGGAGCCTTGCGAGTACCTTGGGGTTCGACATGATCTTGATGGTTACCTGCCTACCAGCGTGGAGCGATGTCCATGCGTCGTCGTACCATGATGGGGTTCCGCAAGCAAACTGAACGTGCATCACTGGGTATTCGGCTACGGCTCGCTGATCTGGCGGGTCGACTTTCCCCACCACGAGCGGCGCCGCGCCGACGTTCGCGGTTGGGCGCGTCGTTTCTGGCAGGGCTCCCACGACCACCGCGGTACGCCGGATGCGCCCGGTCGCGTGGTGACCCTCGTCGAAGAGGCAGATGCCGTGTGCGTCGGCGCCGCCTACCGCGTCGACGAAGCGGTGTTCGAGCATCTCGACCACCGTGAGAAGAACGGCTACGAGCGCGTCCCGGTGACGATGCGGCTGTCCCCGACCAACGGCGCGCCCGGAGATGACACCGTGGATGGCGTGACCTACATCGCGTCACCGGGGAATGTCGCCTTTCTCGGGCCTGCGCACATCGACGACATGGTCGCGCAGATCGCGCGCTCGCGCGGTCCGAGCGGCAGCAACCGCGACTATCTCTTCCAACTTGCTGCAGCGTTGAACGACCTCGGCGTAAAGGACTGCCACGTCGACGCGCTGATCGAGCGCCTGCGGTAGGCAAAACTCAGGATTTTCGGGGCATCCCCGCAGCAAATGAACAGATTGCGGGGGACACCGCTTTCCACACCATGCAACATCTTCGTCACGTCCCTGTTCGACAACCGATGCTTGAGGGTGGGGTCGAACCCAACACCGGGAACATACGCCACCGTTCCAGACATCGGTTCGTTCACCATCACATACCCGACCACCATGATGCTAAATTGCGCCATGTGTCCAGCGACGAGTGGCGGAGAGGCCCTCAGCGTGACAATCGAGTCCGAAGCGACATGCGCCGGGCCGCTCACGGCCGCCAGGTGAGGATGTTCCAGGCGTTCGGCTATCTACATTGCCGAGGCGCGTTCACGGCGGCCGAAATGGCCGACATCATCCGCATCGTCGAGGCAGGCCGTGCTCAAGGTCTGGACCGCGCCGACGGGCGCGAGCTGATCGCCGGCAGCGAGCGGCTGACGGCGTTGCTGCTCGAGGACGACCGGTCCGGTGGCGCGGTGGCGCAGTTGATGAGGGCCATGGGCGAAAGCCGCTGGCTGCTGTCCGGCTCCAATACCCTCTGGGGCGCGGCCAAGGACCAAGGCGCGCCGAAAGGGCTGGAGGACACGCATGTCCCGGAGCATGGGTGGCACAGCGACAACCCGGGCGTATTCGAATGCTGGCCTCGGATCAAGGTCATGATGTATCTCCGGGACACGACGAAGCAGGGAGCGCTGCGCCTGATTCCCGGGTCCCACCGCCCCGAGTACCAGGAGCAGCTGAAGCCGTTGATGGGTTGGCACGGCACGGCGGACGCACCCAAGACCTATACGCCCGAGTACGCCGAGCACACGTTCGGCGTCAAAGGCGTCGAGATACCCTCCGTCGTGGTCGAAGCGACGGTCGGCGACATCGTGTTTTTCCACCACTCGATGTACCACGCGGTCTTCAACCACGCACCGGACCGCCGTCTGCT
Organism: Gammaproteobacteria bacterium; assembly: GCA_026706425.1. Classification (GTDB taxonomy): domain Bacteria; phylum Pseudomonadota; class Gammaproteobacteria; order Pseudomonadales; family Azotimanducaceae; genus VXYL01. Next base: position 1,549 of record JAPOYW010000331.1, on the reverse strand, counting down.
GGCCTACTGGTTCGTCGGCTACCCCGACTCTGATGCGCGGCTCGCCTCGCTGTGGCGAAACGATGTCACCTTCACGGCTGGATGGCGCCGCAACGGCGAGGCGTGGCGCGGCAGACCTTCACCTTTGCTAAATCATTCGAATCCGATGGTGCGCGCGCTGGCGGAGCCGCCGGAGGTTTGGGAGCGCTGGAGGGCCCAGGCCGAAGCGGCGCATCGTACGCTCCCGTTCCCTGACGCCGAAATCTCCGTCTACCAGCCCGCGGCGGAGCATCGCAAGCGAACAGGGATGAAACCGTGGCGCGCGGTGGAGGGTCGATAACAGATCCTAGTACTTCCGAAAGAGCCCGACACGCTTCTCCGGAATTGCGAGTTCGTCCCCGTCACCCCGCCGCAGTGATGAACTGAAACACTTCTTCGAGAGGCTCGCCGAACACGTGGGCAATGCGAAACGCGACCTCGAGCGACGGCGAGTACTTGCCGCCCTCAATCGCGTTGACCGTCTGCCGCGCGACACCCACATGGTCGGCGAGTTGCTGCTGCGTCATCTCGCCGTGGCGGGACCGCAGAGTCCGGATCTGATTGCGGATGCTCGCCCCCGATCGGGCCACGTTCAAATCCCCCGGCGGTAGTAGACGATCTGTAACACGTCCTTGGCGACCTCGGAACCGAACAGCGAGAGGAGAAGAAGGTGTGCCACCCAGACGCCGTCGACCGACAGGATCAGCGCCATGATCGCGCCGATGACGCCGACGCCCAGTATCCACGACGACCGGCCGTCTGCGCGACAGCCGATGAGCCGATCCCGCTCGTCGGCCTCGTCCGTCCGGCTGACGATTGCCGCGACGACGTGTCCTGCGATGTTGATGGCCACGACGAGGATGATCGCCACGGCAAACACCGGCACGAAGGTCGGCAAGGCACCGACACCTTTCGACAGCATGAGGCCGGCGACGATCAGATAGCCGCCCAGGCCGACGACGAGACCCACGAGTTGAATCCAGACGCTTTTCTCCTCGAAGGACGTATCCATAGAGTCTCCAAGATCTTACGTAGCTGACACGGGTGTCAAAAATACTTGACACGATCCGATGTGTCAAAAATATTTTACATACCGTTTCGCGGGATGTGCCCTCGCCGACAACCTACGCCTCGACCGACAACGACCGACGGTAGGCTAGGCCATTCGGGTGTCGGTTCGGTGCGTCGTTCCTCAGTAGTCGACGACGTCGTTCTCGAACGTGAAACCGTGTTCCGGCATCACCAACCGGTGCCGGGGACCCTCCCGGTCGGCGTCCCAGTCCTCGTAGCCGGCGTCGCCGGCCCACAGCGCGACGCGTACGCCGTCCGCGCGTTTGACCGCCCGTGTCTCGTAGAAGCGGGGGTCTCGGGAATCCAACTCCTCGAGCAGCGCGCTGACCGGCTGATGGAGGGACAGGTGATGGAGCGTCACCCAAGTAGGCGGCACCAGGCCGATTTCGCCTTCCGCATGCTTCGCCAGTGCATCCGCCGGACGAATCCAACGGTGGTCCTCGATCTCGCCACCGTCGAT
>JAPOYW010000493.1 GCA_026706425.1 Gammaproteobacteria bacterium | reverse complement strand
TCATCTTCGACATGGAAGGGCTGCGCAGCCTCGACGATCCCATGTGCCTGTCGTTCGACGCGTTGCAGGACCTGGGCCGCGAGTACGCTGAAACCCACTCGGAAGTCTGGGATGGCGAGATCGACAAGGCCCTCCCCGACGACCTCATGATCCTCACCTACACCTCGGGGACCACGGGCCCGCCCAAGGGCGCGATGATCTCGCAGTCCAACATGCTGTTCATGATGGCGACGGTGCAGCGGTGCTACGGCGTGTACGACACCGACGAGCAACTCGGTTTCCTGCCCTTGGCGCATGTCGCTGGTCGGATGTTCTACACCTTCACGCCCATCGAGTCCGGCTGCGTCGTCAATCTCGTCGAGAACTTGGAGACCATCAACCACGATCAGCAGGAGGTCTCGCCGACGATCCACTTCGCCGTCCCGAGGGTTTGGGAAAAGCAGTTCTCCACGGTGCAGATCAAGCTCAAGGAGGGCACGGCCCTCGGCCGCGCCGCCTACCGATTCGCTTTTGCCATCGGCGAACGTCGCGCGGCTGCCTTAAAGGAACAGCGCCGGGTACCGTTGCACCTCGCGGCCGCGTTTTTCGTCGCCGAGGCACTGGTTCTCAAGAACATCCGACGGCTGCTGGGCATCGACAAGTGCCGATGGCTGTCGACGGCCGCCGCGCCGATCGCCCCCGACCTCATCGACTGGTACTGGGCACTCGGCAAACCCATGTACGAGCTCTACGGGCAGACCGAGTGCACGGGGATCGCCACGGCGAACCTCGCCACCGACTTCCGAATCGGCAGCGTCGGCAAGTCCGCCGAAGGTGTCGAGGTCGCCTTGGCGGAGCACGACGAGATCGTCATCAAGAGCCCCGGGGTCATCCAGGGCTACTGGAACAAGCCGGAGAGAACCGCCGATACGATTCGCCAGGGCTGGCTGCACACGGGCGACGTGGGGCGCATCGACGACGACGGCTTCGTCTACCTCATCGACCGCATGAAGGACATCATCATCACCGCCGGCGGCAAGAACATCACGCCGAGCGAAATCGAGAACCAGCTCAAGTTCTCGCCCTACATCACCGACGCCGTGGTCGTGGGCGACCGGCGGGCGTACCTGACCTGCCTGGTGATGATCGACGACGAGAACGTCATGAAGTTCGCCCAGGACAACGACGTGCCGTTCACCAACTACACGAGCCTGTGCCATACGAGGGAAGTGGAGGATCTCATCTGGGGTGAGATCGAAACGGTGAACGCCCGTTTTGCCCGCGTCGAGACCATCAAGCGGTTCCGCTTGATCGACCAGTTGCTGGACCCCGAGGACGACGAGCTGACGCCCACCCAGAAACTCAAGCGCAAGGTCGTGAACGAGAAGTATGCGAACTTGATCGAGGACATGTATCGTGCTCCGTAGGGGCCGCCCTTGTGGCGGCCCGTGGTAACGAACCGATGCCCTGGGAAATGCGCACACGGGCGACCGCAAGGGGAGACGTTTACCGATGAAAAAACTGTTGCTTTTGGCTGTCGCAGGGGCGCTTGGCGGGTGCGGTCCGACGGACCAGTCGACCCAGGGAGAAGCGCCCGGCGTGGAAGCGGCGCCGGCGGTTGCGGTGGACGGCGTCACCGACACCGAGGTGGTGTTCGGAACACACACCGACCTGTCCGGTGCCATCGCCATCTGGGGCGTGGGAGTCCTAAACGGCGCCCGGATGCGGTTCGACGAGGTGAACGAGGTGGGCGGGGTGCACGGTCGCGAGATCCGCTACATCGTCGAAGACACCCAGTACCAGGTGCCGCGGGCGATCCAGGCCGCCAACAAGCTCATCCACCGGGACAAGATCTTCGCCATGCTGATGGCGGTGGGGACGCCGACCAACAACGCGGTGATGGAGGAGCAGTTCGAGGCCGGTGTTCCAAACATATTTCCGGGCAGCGGCGCGCGCTCGATGGTCGAGCCCTTCCACAAGCTGATGTTGTCCCAACACGGCACCTACTACGACGAGATCCGGGCCGCCGTGAAGTACTTCGTGGAGAAAGAGGGTAAGACCACACCCTGCGTCATGTACCTAAACAACGAATACGGTCTAGAGATCGCCGAGGCGGCCCAAGACCAGGCAGCCGAAATGGGTCTGGAGGTCGCCGAGATGGCCGCCCACAAGATCACCGACACCGAATTCACGGCGCCGGCGATCCGGCTGCGCAACGCAGGTTGCGACCTCGTGCTTATGGGGACGGTACACCGCGACACGATCTTGATTCTGGAAGCCGCCCGCAAGATCGGCTGGGACGACGTGGCGTTCGTCGGCAATAACGCCGCCTACGGACAGGTCATCGCCGACCAGGAGAGCGGTTCGGGCGAGGGCTACTACGCCTTCGTCCACATGGCGAAGATCTACGAGGACGACGAGGCGCTGACCCAGGTGGAACGCGACTGGATGCGCCGGTACCGGGAGCGGTACGGCGAGGAAGCGGGGCTGCCCGCCATGGAAGGCTACCGCGGCGCCGATCTGGTGGTGGTGGCGCTGGAACGTGCGGGGCGCGACCTGACCCGGGAGAAGTTCATCGCCGCGATGGAGTCCATCGACGACTACACCGACATCTTCGGCTACAAGATCGTGTTCGGCCCCGACGACCACAAGGGGACCTCCGAGTCCGCCTTGTCGGTCGTGCGAAACGGCCGCTGGGTCACGCTGGACACCTCGATTACGTATTAGGACCGTTCGCGCAAAACGGGCGCTTGCAAAAGGCCGGATCCGTCCCCACGTATGTTTGGGCGTAAGGACAAAGCCCGCCGTAAGCGCGTGGCCGCGATTTGCGCGCTGGTGTAACCTTCGGATCGCACTTGGCGGCCGTGGAAGACGAGCCGCCGAGCAGGAAACTGATTGAGCGAGATGGGCAAGAACCTACTTCTCTGGCTAATCATCGGCGTCGTGTTGATCACGGTGTTCAACACCTTCAACGGTGGCGAAGAGCCACCCCAGGAGGCTTACTCGGCGTTCCTGCAACAGGTCGAGACCGGCCAGGTCGCCTCGGTGGTCTTCGAAGGCCAGGAGCTCAAGGTCACGGGCATGAACGGCGAACGGTACGTCGTCGTGATGCCGTCCGTGGGCGATGGCAGCCTGCTCGCAACGTTGAAGGACGCCGGCGTCAACGTCGTAGGCAAGATTCCCGAAGAACAGAGTTTCTGGGCGCAGCTGCTGATCGCCAGCTTCCCGATTCTGATCATCATTGCCGTGTTCATGCTGTTCATGCGCCAGATGCAGGGCGGCATGGGCGGGCGGGGCAACCCCATGACCTTCGGCAAGAGCAAAGCGAGGCTCCTGTCCGAAGACGAGATCAAGACCACGTTCGCCGACGTCGCCGGCGTCGACGAGGCCAAGGAGGACGTCCACGAGCTGGTCGAGTTCCTGCGCGACCCGAGCAAGTTCCAGCGCCTTGGCGGACGGATTCCCCGTGGCACCCTCATGGTGGGGTCGCCCGGTACCGGCAAGACGCTGCTCGCGAAGGCCATCGCCGGGGAAGCGAAGGTGCCGTTCTTCTCGATCTCGGGATCGGACTTCGTCGAGATGTTCGTTGGCGTGGGCGCTTCCAGGGTGCGCGACATGTTCGAGCAGGCGAAGAAGCAGGCGCCGTGCATCATCTTCATCGACGAGATCGACGCCGTCGGCCGCCACCGGGGCGCCGGTTTGGGCGGCGGACACGACGAGCGCGAACAGACGCTCAACCAGTTGCTCGTGGAAATGGACGGCTTCGAGGCCAACGACGGCATCATCGTCATCGCCGCGACCAACCGCCCGGACGTGCTCGATCCGGCCCTGCTTCGTCCGGGACGTTTCGACCGCCAGGTCGTGGTGCCGCTGCCCGACATCCGCGGCCGCGAACAGATCATGAAGGTGCACATGCGCAACGTCCCTGCGGCGGAGGACGTCGACCCCTCGATCATCGCCCGGGGCACGCCGGGATTCTGCGGCGCGGACCTGGAGAACGTCGTCAACGAAGCCGCCTTGTTCGCCGCCCGGTCAGGCAAGGCCAACGTCGAAATGGAGGACTTCGAGAAGGCCAAGGACAAGATCATGATGGGCACCGAGCGCAAGTCCATGGTCATGTCCGAGAAGGAGAAGCGCAACACCGCCTACCACGAAGCGGGCCACGCCATCGTCGGCCGGTCGGTACCGGACTACGACGAGCTCTACAAGATCACCATCGTGCCGCGGGGGCGCGCGCTCGGTGTGACCATGTTCCTGCCGGAGGAAGACCGTCACAGCCTGAGCCGGCGATCTCTCGTCAGCCAGATCTGCACGCTGTTCGGCGGGCGCGTGGCGGAGGAGATGATCAACGGCAAGGACGGCATCACGACCGGGGCGGCCAACGACATCGAACGCGCCAGCCAGCTAGCCCGGAGCATGGTGACGAAGTGGGGGTTCTCGGAACGCATGGGGCCGCTGCTCTACGACGAGGACGACGGCGAGGTGTTCCTCGGCATGTCCGCCGCCTCCCAGCCGAAACCGGTGTCCGGCCGCACGGCCCGCGAGATCGACGAGGAAGTCCGCGCCATCATCGACGAGTGCTATTCGACGGCGAAGCAGATACTCGCCGACCACGAAGACAAGCTCCACAATATCGCCGATGCGCTCATTGAACTAGAGACGCTGATGCCCGAGCAGGTCGACGACATCATGGCGGGCAAGCCGCCGCGGGTGATCGAGACACCGGACGAGCAAGCCGCCGCCAACGACACGCAGGGGGCTTCGGATGCCGAGGTGCGGCCATCCGAGAGTGAGTCCGAGCGTCGGCGCCCGAAGCCCGGGCCAATCGGTCGACCGGCCGAGGAGCACTGATTCCCGCCGGCGTCGTGGCTCTTCGCCCTTTTCCGCTGGGATCGGGATTGTATTTGACATGGACAGGCACTTCTTCTGGACGGATGGCATCCGGGGTCGCGTAGGCGACCCGCCGATCACCCCCGACTTCTGCGTCCATCTGGGCTGGGCCGTGGGCAAGGTTCTTGCGTCGAGCGGTGCGCCGCTGGTGGTCATCGGCAAGGATACGCGCATCTCCGGCTACATGATCGAGTCGGCGCTGGAAGCGGGACTTGCCTCCGCGGGTGTCGACGTCAACCTGTTCGGTCCCATCCCGACGCCCGCCATCGCCTACCTCACGCGCACCCTTCGGGCGGACGCCGGCATCGTCATCAGCGCGTCCCACAATCCGTTCGAAGACAACGGCATCAAGTTCTTCGATGCCGACGGCAACAAGCTGCCGGACGAGATGGAGGTCGCCATCGAGACCCAGCTTCGCCAGCCGGTGGTCTCGGTGGGCGCCCAGGAACTCGGCAGGGCCTACCGCGTCGACGACGCGAGGGGCCGCTACATCGAGTTCTGCAAGGGCACCATCGACCGTGGCGTGCACTTTCGGGGTTTGAAGCTGGTCATCGACTGCGCGCACGGTGCCACCTATGCCGTGGCACCCGGCGTGTTCTCCGAACTTGGCGCCGACGTCACCGTCATCGGTGCCGACCCGGACGGCACCAACATCAACCACGAATGCGGCTCGACGCATCCGGAGACCGTTGCCCGCAAGGTCGTCGAGACCGGTGCCGACGCGGGCATCGCCTTCGACGGCGACGGCGACCGGGTGATCATGGTCGACGCCAACGGCGACATCGTCGACGGCGACGAGATGCTTTACATCATCGCCAAGACGGGCCTGCCCAAGGGCCGCCTGACGGGCGGCGTGGTGGGCACCGTGATGTCGAACCTCGGGTTGGAGCGGGCACTGGAGACCTGCGGCATTCCCTTCGAGCGTGCCGCCGTTGGGGATCGCTACGTCCTCGAGCTAATGCGCGCCCGGGGTTGGCAACTCGGCGGCGAAACCTCCGGCCACTTGGTCTGCCTCGCGCTGACCACAACCGGCGACGGCATCGTCTCGGCCCTGCAGGTGTTGGTTGCGATGGTCGAGAGCGGACGCTCCCTCGCGGAGTTGCGAAACGGCATGCGGAAACTCCCGCAGGCCATGGTCAACGTGCGGATCGGGAATCCCGGCGGCATCGCGGCGAACCCGTTGGTCGACGATGCCATCCGCGGTATCGAAGCCCATCTGAACGGCCGCGGCCGGGTGGTCATTCGCCCCAGCGGCACCGAGCCCGTAGTGCGTGTCATGGTTGAAGGCGAGGACGCCGACGAGGTGAACGCGCAGGCGGCCTCCCTCGCGGCGGTGGTAGAGCAAGCCAACGGCGGCTGACTTGTCTGCGAGACGCGCGCTCGTCGCCGCCAACTGGAAGATGAACGGCACGGCGCAAGCCGTCGCCGACTACGCCGCCGCATGGCCCGATCCGCCTTCGGGCATCGACGTCGTGCTCTGTCCTCCCTGGGCCTATCTCGACCGCTTGGCGTCCGCGCTTCGCGGTAGGGGCGTTCGCTTCGGCGTGCAGACCACGGCGATCGAATCCGCCGGTGCGTTCACCGGCGAACAGGCCGCCGAGATGGCCCGCGACTTGGGCGCCGAGTTCGCCATCGTCGGGCACTCGGAACGCCGTCGCCTCTACGCCGAAACCGACGCGGTCGTTGCCGCCAAGTTGCTGGCCGCCCAAAGGGCGGGCCTCACGCCGATCGTCTGCGTCGGCGAGACACTCGAGGATCGCCGCAGTGGGAATGCCGCCGGCGTCGTACTCGCCCAACTCGACGCCGTCGACGCGGGTGCCGGAACGTCCGCGTGGGAAGACGCCGTGATCGCCTACGAACCGGTGTGGGCGATCGGCACCGGCGAAACCGCCACCCCGGCCCAAGCCCAGGAGATGCACGTCGTCATCCGAGACTACCTGGCGGGCCGGAGATCGGCGCTTGGCGAGACGACGCGGATTCTCTACGGCGGCAGCGTCAACGCGGCGAACGCGAACGATCTCTTCGCGCAGGCCGACGTCGACGGCGGCTTGGTTGGCGGCGCATCGCTGGACGCCTTGGAATTTTGCCGGATTTGCTGCACAGCTGTGCGACACTCGGTTTGTTAAGAACTTGGTTTAGTCCCGGAACACCGAGGTAGGTCACGGGTGCCCTTCGACTGGCGAAGGGCGTGCTGACCAAATCAGCATTTGTGTCGGGAAAGGCGAAGAGTCAACTAGGCCGCTGCGTTCCGAGGGATCAAGTCGGCTCGTCTACAAATACCATGCCTTTTGGAATCTGGGTCGAACGTTGGCGAAAACTGTGTGGCGCGACTGTAAGTGGAGTCGTCGAGCCTTGCGGAGTTCAGATGCATGGCGCCCCTTAGGTCGGCGCCGCGCAGGTCTGCACCGCGTAGGTCGGTATGCAAAAGCCAGGCGCCCGAGAGAACAGCACCTGCCAAATCCGCTCCGCGCGCTTTGACCCCCGTCATGTCTACAGCCTGCTGAGACGAGCCATCGATGTGCAATGCTGCAGCGTTGAGGTCCCTCAAGTCTGCCCCCTCCAGATTCGCGAGGGCCATCTGAGCGCCCCGCACGTCCGCGCTTGCCAGAGCTGCACCCGATAGGTTGGTGGACGCCATGTTCGACCATCGCAGGTCCGACCCGGCTAGATCCGCGTTGCCGAGAGCCGATCCCGCGAGGCTCACCCATCGAAGGTCCGCGGCTGCCAAGTCGGCATTGCTTAGATCCACTCCGGTGAAGTGCAACCGGTGCTCACGAGACCTCTCCTGTGGGAGGTCTCGAATCCTTGCGAGCACTTCTTGTTCGGAAACCACAGGAAGAGAAGCAAGATCTTCGTTGTCATCCGCAGTTGATCCCCTTTGTTTCTCAACGCTCGGCTGACGACTGGAATCTCCAATGGAGCCGACACCCCCGTGTCTTGGCGGCGACGTCGCAATGACCCGTGGAGGCGGAGGGAAGCCGATGTGTGCGGTGTCCGAGTCGACCGTCGTTGCGGCCTCGGCGCGCGGATGATCGGTTACCGTGCGGGGCGGCTCGTTGAACAGCACGGCGGCTGCAACAACCGCTGAGAGCACGAATCCAAGTATCCAAAAAAGAGTTCGTCTTCTCACGTTTCAGTCCTAGGTCACCAAACTGACGACGATCATTAGTCGACCGCGAGTCACAGACTCACGACGGATAGTCTTCGTATGAATACCAATGTCCGCCGTAATATCTGCACTGGTCCCGTACAGTATCGGCGATTGTCACTTCACTCGGTCCACCGGGTTGGCCAAAGCCCTCGCCGGTTAATACCCCCATATCCACCTTGCAGTCGCCCTTATACTCACCTGGATAGGTACACCAGCCTCCGCCATCTCCTCCCGGCCATTCGGTATCGGAGACCCATGAACCCCCACCACGCTCGCAGTGCTGGCGCCATACCTCTTCTTCGCTCTCTTCTTCGTCCTCTACGTCGTCGCCGGATCGTGCGCCGTCCCCTAGGGCTTCCGGTGACTCGGTCGCTGGCGTACCTGGGGCGCTACCGGGGACTCCACTTCCAGCCGGCGCCACGGGTTTCCGATCACAACTATCGTGTCGTCGACATCATCATCATCGTCGTCATCGCTGAGGGCAGGGAACGGCGTGGAGATGGCGATCAGTCCGAGCAGAGTGCCAATCAGGTGCAGATGTCTCGATGCCATTTTCGGTTGCCAAACAAACGGGTGTCTTAACATACCCATACAGCTTCTCAAAGGGGATTACAAGAAAGACCGACTTGTCAATGAATGAGGAGTGAGCCTGAAGCAAGGGGTTGATTCCAACGAGAAGTGAGCCTGTAGCGGTGGGTTTGGGATCATGGAGGATGATCTTGAGCCTGCATGTCGAAGGATCCGCACGCCGGAGCAAGGTTCGCGCGTTCCTGGAAGGCAACGAGCCTGTGGATTTCAAGCCCGTGTCGCGCGCGGAGGCGTACGCCTTCGTGTCGCGGACGCTGACGCGGTTCGACTACGCGCGCCTCGCCAAGCCCGACCGGGGTCTGGTGAAGAGCCTGCTGGGCAAGGCCACGGGGCTGTCGCGGCCGCAGGTGACGCGCCTGGTCGGGCAGTTCGTGAAGACGGGCTAGGTCGTGGACCGGCGCGGCGGCGCCCCGGAACGACCGTTCGAGCGCGGTTAGTGGCACACAGTTGTCGAGCTTGTACGTTGGCTGGCAATCAAGTGCGGAATCGAGAACCCCGGCGGCATCGCGGCCAACCCATTGGTCGACGACGCCATCCGCGGCATCGAAGCCCATCAGAACGGGCGTGGCCGGGTGGTCATTCGCCCCAGCGGCACGGAGCCCGTGGTGCGGGTCATGGTCGAAGGCGAGGACGCCGACGAGGTGAACGAGCAGGCGGCCTCCCTCGCGGCGGTGGTAGAGCAAGCCAACGGCGGCTAGTTAGTGCTCCGTCGCCCCCTCGTCGCCGCGAACTGGAAGATGAACGGCACGGCGCAAGCCGTCGCCGTCTATGCCGCCGCCTGGCCCGAT
>JAPOYW010000632.1 GCA_026706425.1 Gammaproteobacteria bacterium | reverse complement strand
CCGGGGTGTTCTGCAGTAGCAGCACGGCGAGCATCACGCAGGCCATGGACACATTCACCGCGGCGGTGACCCTGGGCCACTCGGCGAGATGCCGGATCACGCCCCACAGGTAGCCGAGCGAGAACAAGGCCAGTAGCCCCGCAAAGCTGAACGCCCAGCACCGGGACACGGTCCAGCCGTACTGGTTGACCCGAATCAGGATCCCGGTCACGGCGAGCGCCGGAAGGATCGACAGGACGGCAACGACCGCCGTAACCAGCGTCTGGACCGCGCCGGGGTAGCGCAGGTCGGCGTCCGGCCGGTAGGCGATACAGATGAGCAGCACGGCGATGGCGCCCAGCGCTATGAGGATCCTGCTGCCCAGTCCCGTGTCCCAGAGCGCTCCGACGCTGACGAAGGGCAGCGTCACGAGGAACACGGCGACGATCAAGAGCACCACCGGGAGCAGGTAGCGGCCAAGGCTCTCCACGAGGCCGACAATCCCGTCGATGAGCCCGTCGCGCCGCCGGAACAGCATCGTGCCCACACCGAAGACGATGCCAGCGGCGGGCAGAAAGAACCACGGCTCCTGGAACGTCTCCGAGAGGGCGTCGATGCCCAGGATGGCGAACAACGCCGCCCACAGGGCAAGCAGGACCGCGACGCCGCCCACCAACGCCAGCGAAAGCCCCGTCACCAGCAGATTGCGCCACGCGCTCTTGAACAGTGCCGCGTAGCGGACCGGCGCCCGGGCCACGACCTGCTGCATGAACGCCAGCGCAATGAACCCTGCACCCAGTTGCGTGGCAACGTAGATCGGGTAGAGGTTGCCGACGCCGACTTTGCCCGCCGGCGTTGCCTGCCAACCCACGTAGGCCCCGAGCAGACCGGCGACGACCGCGCATCCCCCCGAGAATGCCGCTGTGCGCCCGAAACGACCCGGGTCGGCCGCGAACAGAACGAGAACCGGCCAACCGAAGACCAGCGTGACGAGCGGCACGAGGAACACGGGGTTGTCGGCAGGCCAGAGGCCGCGGTCCAGTACCACCCCGAGCCCGGCGAGGAGCACCGCCTGCCCGGCGATGACCGCAGGCAGCGGGCCGTGCCTGAGTGCGGCAGCGATCATCCGGTTCACGTCTTGCACCCGCGGCGGCTACGACGACTCGAACGTAGGCACGAAGCAGAAGCGTGTCAAACGCAGGATTCGTGCAACTATCGACGGTTACAATGACGCCGAACGCCCCCGGAGCGGTCCTGCAACAAATGACCATCGTCATCGTCGGCGGCGGCCACGCCGCCGGACAAGCTGCGGCGAGCCTCCGTCAAGAGAATTTCGAGGGCGAGATCCTAGTAATCGGCGAAGAGCCGCATATCCCCTATCAGCGCCCGCCGCTGTCGAAGCAGTACCTGTCCGGCGAATACGGTCTCGACCGCGTCCACCTTCGGCCCGAACGGTTCTACGAGAGCAAGAACATCGAGGTCAAGAGCGGCGTGCGCGTCGAGAGCATCGATCCCGATCGCCGACGCGTCGTCTGCAACGACGGAGCCGAGATCGGCTACGACAGGCTGCTGCTCGCGACGGGTGCCCGGCCGCGCAAACTCGCCACAGCAGGGGGCGACCTTCCGGGGATCCACTACCTGCGCACAATCGCCGACGTGGACGCGATCAAGGCGGACTTCCAGCCGGGTCGGCGCATCGCCATCGTGGGCGGCGGCTACATCGGCCTGGAGGTCGCCGCGGTCGCGATCAAGGCCGGGCTGGCGGTCACGGTGCTGGAGATGGAGGATCGGATACTCAAGCGCGTCACGACGGCGGCGATGTCCGCCTTCTACGAGGAGATCCATACGGAACAGGGCGTCGAGCTGCGGACCGGAATGCGTGCCGAGTCGTTCGCCGGTTCGGATCGGCTGACCGGCGTGGTCTGTGCGGGCGGCGAAGTCGTGCCGGCCGATCTCGCGGTGGTGGGCATCGGCATCCAGCCGAACATCGAACTGGCGGAGGCTGCCGGTCTCGACTGCGACAACGGCATCGTCGTCGACGAGTTCACGCGCACGAGCGATCCGAACATCTTCGCGGCCGGCGACTGCACCAACCATCCGAACTCCTTGCTCGGTCGGCGCCTCAGGCTCGAATCGGTGCCGAACGCCATGGAACAGTCGCGGGTCGCGGCCGCTAACCTCGCGGACAATCCGAAGATCTACGCCAACGTGCCGTGGTTCTGGTCCGACCAGTACGATCTCAAGCTGCAGATGGTCGGCTTTTCCACCGAGGCCGAGCGGCAGGTGGTGCGCGGCGATCCCGCGACACGGCAGTTCGCGATCTTCTATTTCGACGGCGGCACGTTGTCCGCCGCCGACGCGGTAAACAGCGCCCGGGAGTTCATGGTGGCCCGGCAACTCGTGGGCAAGCGCGTCGATTCCGGCAAACTCGCCGATCCCAGCGTGGATCTGAAAGCCGTTCTGCAGGCGGCTAGAAACTAAGGAGACCATTCGATGAAGCTACCCCTCGGCATCCTGTTGACGGCCATCGTGCTGTTCGTCTTCGGCTTCCTCTACTGGGCGGCGAATCCGCTGCCGGACAAGGCGTTGAACACGGTGCCCGATTCCGACGCCGCCGCCGCTGCGGTCGGCGAACAGTTCCCGGCTACCGGCATGTACAGCGTTATGCAGTCGGGTCTTTCCGCAACCGTCATCGTCAACCACGATGCGTCGGAGGAGGTCGACCCGTTGGTAATGCTCTACGGGTTCATCCACTACCTCGTGATCGTGATCCTCCTCGCGGTCGTATTGCAGAATGGTGCATCCGTGGCGGCCCACGTCAGACGGGCATTCATCATGGGACTAGCCGCCGTGATCCTCGTCGAAGGATCGGACATCATCTGGTGGGGCTATACCTGGGGCTGGAAGCTGTGGGGGGCCGCCTACCACGTCCTGGTCTTCGTCATCGGCGCGTTGGTGCTGTCGAGGTTCCTTCCCGACGATCCGGACCTCATCGACTGATCGCCGAATCCGCTCACCGGGGTTGGCATCGCCCGAGCCGGCATTGCCCCCCAGAATCGATGCGAACCGAAGTCCGCGATGCCGAGGTCGTCGACGAAGACACTCGGCCGACGGGGGATTCCTCTTCTGCACGGCCCGTTCGCACCTCGTTCGCCACGTCGAGGATCGCGTTCTGCGAAGAAGGGGAGGCGGAAGTGCGCCTCACCGGCGAGTGCCGTTGTCGTCTTGTGAGGAATCAAGGTTTGTTGCCTTGAGGAAGTCCTTTACCCGCTGCTGGGCGAAAGGCGGGAACTTGGCCAACGTCTCCTTCTTGACAGCAGCGAGCACTTCGACAGGTACCCGAGCATAAACGTGCGGCGCATAATCCCGACCGGCGTGGTATGGGAAGAGGTCAAAGTCAGAGGGAGTGTACCGCGAGTAGTCGGGGTTGATGATTTCGCTGAAGTCCTTGCCGGCGTATCGCACTTGCAGGTTGGTCGGTACGATCCGTCCGTTCAGCTTCCGAAGGGACGCATGGAGACCATCAAACTGCTTGATGACGACATGGCCCTTGTCGATGTCAGCGCCGTGTTTGACGAACCAATCGTAGATCTCGTCCAAGTCGTCTGAGGTGCCGTCGAACTGGTAGCGACCGTCGCCCTGATGTTGGAGAGGTATGAACAATTGCGATTCGACCTTACCATGAAACGGCTTTACGGCGAGGATTGCGGTGACGGTCGTCGGGAACAATACCGACACTTCGGTCTCGAACACGATGTTCAATTCCGCAGGAAGCCGGTCGAGATGGTGTTGGAGACTGGGACGCGCCCGTCCCTGCGACTCGTCAAGTATGTTCTCCGCACTGAAAATGAGCATTGTCAACGAGGGGAGTCGGAACTCCGCAGGCGTGGATGTTGCAGACAAACAGGAAACCAGCATAGCTAGTGTGGCCAACGTGATCCTCGACATTTCGCCTCGAGACTGACACACAAGAGGGTGCCACCGACAACTGGCCGCAGACGTAGAACGCCTGGTTCGCCCGGAACCGCCGGTACGGCGGATGATGGAGATCCAGGTCGATCAGCGGGCCCTTGAAGGCGTTCTGGTGGCCCTGCTTGCCGCGGTGCCGGCGTACCGGTTCGTCGACCGGCAGGTCGTCGCGCGAGACCAGGATCACCGTGTACGCCGGGAACAGCTGGCCCTGGCCGGACTCGTGCAGCCGGCGCACCACCACGTAGCTCTGCTCCGCCTCCCAGCCCGCCGGGCGGTGCCGCATGACGACCGCCTCCTCGCCCAGGCCGATGTGCGTCCACGCCGCGTCGGGCTGGTCGTCGATCCCGTCCAGCACCGGCACCCGCTTGCGCGGGTCCGTCACGCTCACCGAGTAGTCCCACCCCGCGCCCGGCAGTACGCGACAGCTTGCCCCGCCCGGTAGTACGCGTTGTTCCGCCCGCAGCCATACCGGCGTCCCGGCCGGCAGTAGCGGCGCGACGTCGCGCTCCAGCTGACCGACGCAATGGAAGTTGTTGGATTGTTTGGGCAAAATCCGACTTGAGTGCTGCGCGGCGACCTGTCGAGACGGTTCACGGAGACGGCATGAGTGGCGAACAAGAAGACCTGAACAGTCCGGATTCCGATCTCGGGGTTGCCGAGATCGTCGACGAGAACACGCGGCCGAAAGAGGGCTTCCTGTTCTGCGCGGCCTGCTCGCACCTGGTCGGCCACATCCAGGATCGCATCGAGGTGAACGGTTCGTTCCTCCACACCTGTACGAATCCCTACGGCTATGTCCACCATTTCGGCTGCCACAGCGACGCCCACGGATGCGCAATCAGCGGGGGTCACCACTCCGCGGACAGCTGGTTCAAGGGCTTCAGTTGGCGGCTGGCCAACTGCGGCAACTGCGACACTCACCTGGGATGGCTCTTCGAACGACCGGGCGAACACTTCTACGGCCTCATTCTCGACCGCGTCCAGGCGGGCTGAGCAATGGCCGATCCAAACGCGGGCGACTACGACGTCCTCACCCTCGATTGCTATGGCACGCTGATCGACTGGGGGGCCGGCATCGTCGGACACCTGCAGCCGTTGTTGCTCGAACGCGATGCCCATGTGATCGACGACTTTCTGCTCGAGTTCTTCGCCGAGACCGAGCCGGAGATTCAACGGGACGGCGTCGCCTACGCCGACGTGCTGCGCGAGATCCTGCGTCGGCTCGGCGACCGCCTCGCCTTTTCGCCCACCGATGCGATGCTCGATGCGTTCGCCGGGAGCGCCGGGGACTGGGCGCCGTTCCCGGATACCGTCGAAGCCCTCGCGCGGTTGGGCGAACGCGTTGACCTCGCGGTCGTCTCCAACGTCGACAACGCCATCTTCGCGAGGACCGCCGCCAAGCTCGGTGCCGAGTTCAAACACGTCATCACCGCCGAGGACGTCGGCGCCTACAAGCCCGACCCCAGGATGTTCGACGCGGCGCGGCGAGCCGTCGACGGCGCCCGGGTTCTGCACGTCGCCCAAAGCCTCTACCACGACATCGCGCCGGCATCGTCGCTCGGTCTCGACACGGTCTGGATTCAACGCGGCAACAACGCCGCCCGGCGAGTCAGGGCGAGCCCCACGTGGACGTTCGATTCCCTCGCGGCGTTCGCCGACGCGTTCGTCGGAACCAGGACCGGAGCCCTCAGCGGGGGAGCGCGAGGGGCTTGCCCCTCGCAAGGAAGAGGAGACTAGGTGGACGCAGGCGAGGAAATACGCCGCGCTTCCATCCAACTCGCCAAGGAGGACATGCACTTCTCGGCGGCTCACTTCACGATCTTCTCGGCGAACCGGCGCGAAAACCTGCACGGCCACAATTTCTTCGTCGAAGCTTGCGCAGGCGGACCAATCGACGCCAACGGCCTGTGCTTCGACTACACTCTGCTCAAGGACAGACTCCGGTCGCTGTGCGACTCACTGGACGAAACCCTGCTCATCGCCGCGCAGTCGCCGCATCTCAGGATCCAAGAGGAATCCGACGAAGTCGTCGTCGCGTTCGCCGACGAAACACTCCGGTTCGCGCATCGCGATGTGACACTCCTGCCGATCCGAAACGTCACCGTCGAGGAACTGGCGCATTGGTTCACCGCCGCCCTGACCGGCGACGACGGCTTCGCTTCGCTACCCGTGGAGACGCTCACCCTGCGATTGTCGTCGGGCCCCGGCCAGTGGGCAGAGACGAAGTGGTCGGCCGACGCCGGCTGCACAGCCGGGGGGACGGGACGTTGAAGCTAGCCGTCGTCTCGGGGTCGAGCGCGGGAATCGGCCTCGCAACCGCCGAGCGCTTCCTCGACGCCGGCTACCAGGTGGTGAACCTTTCCAGGCGTCGCTGTCCCCTGTCCGGCATCGTCGATCTGCGTTGCGACCTGGCGGACCCCGACTTCGCGGATGTCCTTGGCCCCCAACTCACGCCGCACCTCGAGGCCGCCAGCGAAACCGCGCTCATCCACAACGCCTCGCGTCTCGCCAACGATACCGCCGACAACACGTCGAGCGACGACCTGCGGGCGGTCCTCGAAGTCAACGTGGTGGGCATCAACTCCCTCAACCGGCTCATCGTTCCCCATATGGGCGAGGGTTCGTGCGTCCTCTTCGTCGCCTCCACGTTGGCCGAGAAGGCCGTGCCCGGCAGCTATTCCTACGTACTCACCAAACACGCCCAAGTCGGCATGATGCGTGCCCTATGCCAGGATCTCGCGGGCACGGGCATCCACACCGCGTGCATCTGCCCCGGCTTCACCGATACCGAGATGCTGCGCGCCCACGTCCCGCCCGAGGCGATGGATGCGGTGCGCGGCATGTCGGCTTTCAACCGACTGATCGATCCCGGCGAAATCGCCGGAACCCTGTTCTGGGCCGCCAGGACGCCCGTCATCAACGGCAGCGTCATCCACGCAAACCTCGGCCAGATAGAGCGCTAGCGGTGGCACCTTGGTCCGTCGAGCGATGACGACAATACGGCATCGACATTCGACTCGAGCGAGAGCCTCTTGCCGCGGTAAAGGAGAATAGTCGATGGCGGATTTCCGAAGGCGGCGGCAGCGGGTGTTCCTCGTGCTGGCCGGGATATTCCTCGGCACGCTGGCGATGCTGAACATCCTCGGCATCAGCCGATTCATCGACCTTTCGTTCAGCATCTTCGGCCTGGAGATACCGATGGTGGTGGCGATCGGGGTCCTGCCCTATCCGATCACCTTCATCTGCACCGACCTGATCAGCGAACTCTACGGCCGCAAGCGTGCCACGGAAGTCGTCTTCGTCGGCCTGCTCCTCAACATCTGGGTGATGTTCGTGATGTGGCTTGGCGGCGCGCTCCCGGGTTTCGAGGCACTCGACCCGGCGACCGGTGAACTCGTCCCCGACGAAGCCGGCCGGGTTCCCGTGTTCTTCGAGGTTCGCACCCTCGCCTTCGGCGCGGTGACGGCATCGATGATCGCGTATCTCGTTGCGCAATGGTGCGACGTGCAGTTGTTCCACCTCTGGAAGTGGCTGACCGGCGGTCGCCATCTTTGGCTGCGGAACAACGGATCGACGCTGGTGAGTCAACTCGTCGACACGACGGCCGTGATCCTGATAACCCACTTCTGCGCGAACGCGCTGCCCATCGCCGACTCCGAGCCGCTATGGCCGCAGTTGCTCACGTTCATCGCCTCGGGCTATGCGTTCAAGGTGATCGTCGCCTTGGTCGACACGGGTCCGATCTACCTCCTCGTGGGTTGGCTGCGACCGTTCCTCGGCATTGCCAGGAACGAGGAGGTCGGCCCTGGCGACGATGCGGTGATGGCCGCATCCGACGCGCGCTATTGAAGCAGCGCGGCGGCGGTACGGACGGATCGTTCCAACGCCGCCGTCTCGACGCGACCGATTCGCAGCCTCGTGACGACCAGATGGGTCATGCCCAGAGTCTCCCGGTAAGCCGCAACCTTGTCGGCCACAGCCGATGGATCCCCGACGATCGCCCAATCATCCGCTTCGAGGGATACCCCGGGGCGTCCAACGCTCGCCAACTGCCGCGCAGCGAGGCCTAGCTGCTCTCGCACCTGGGCGACGAGCCCGCGGTCATCGGACACGAACAGGGTTCGCATGATCGGAACCTCCACCGGCCGCGCCACGCCCGCCGCTTCGCACGCTTCGCCGTGGCGCCGGAGGTTTTCGCGCAGCCTCCCCAAGGGCTCCATGGGCGAGGCGAGATACGGCAAACCCAATCGTCCCGCCTGGGCGAGCGCCTTCGGCCCGAACGCGGCAACCCAAACAGGCGGATGGGGTTCCTGAACAGGCAACGGCGACAGCCGCGCCTCTCCCGAGCCGTCACCCACCGGTTCTCCCTTCCAGGCACGCTGCATCGTGGTCAGACACGCCTCGAACAAGCGCCGCTTGTCCTTCCTCGACACCTCGAAGGCGTCGAACATGGTCGGTTGATAGCCGCGTCCCACACCCAGGATCACCCGTCCCCCCGAGAGCCGGTCAAGAACCGCGACCTGTTCGGCGGCCTGCAGGGGATGGCGCAGCGGCAGCAGGTACGATGTCGTCCCGAGCCGAATCGTCCGCGTGCGTGCAGAGACCGCCGCCAGCAGCATCAGCGGGTCGGGAATCGCGGCATCGCCGGCGAAATGGCTCTCCGGCAGCCAGAAGGACTCGTAGCCCCACTCCTCCGCCAACGCCGCCTGGCGGGCCAGCGCATGGGCATCGACTTGGCCCGATATCCGCCAAGGGGTCAGGCCCAGATGCATTCGGCGGTTACCGCAAGGCGACGGTGCGGACTGGAGGATGCGCCGCCGAGGGCGTTCCGGAAGACGCTGTCGCGGAACCGTGGACGCGCTCCTGCATCATGGCCATCGCGGTGATCGTCGCCTGCACCGCATCGAGATGGCGTTCCTGGGCGTACTCGCGGTAAAGCGGATCGTTCTGGACGAGCACGCAGTTCTTCCGACGGCCATCCTCCGGACGGTCGCATCGGAAACGCACTTCCCGGCCGAAATTGTTGCCGGCGTTGCCGTAGCGCCCGAAATCCTCGGGATCGTCGCTGAGTTCCCAGAACGCCTCCCAACTCACCGGCAAGCCGGGAATGGACCCGGTCACCGAGTCGATGGTGCGTTCGGCGGTCGCGACGAGAAGGTTTTCGAATCCCACGTCCGTGCTGCGGATCGCCGAGCAATCCTCGCCGAGCGCCGCAGTCACGCCTTCGGCATCCACGGGAAACCCGTTGAACCGGTCGGCCACGCTGAACCGCCACCACCGCGTTGTGTAGACCGGCACGACATGTACCGGCGTGGTCGCATCCTGCACGTAGTTGATGATGCGGCCCAGGTTCGTGAAGCGGCGACTCAGGTCGCGGGCCTCCTCCAAGCGGCGCAACGTGTTCCGATAGTGGTTGTGCATCCGGGTATCGAACAGCCACAGCAGCTTCGACG
>JAPOYW010000663.1 GCA_026706425.1 Gammaproteobacteria bacterium | reverse complement strand
CCGCCGCCTCGTCGACATCGGCAGTGAGAGCAAGCGCGTCGTCGAACGCGGCCACTCGGTACTCGGCACCTTGCGCGAGATAGCCGCCGAGGGCGTACACCCACAACGCCTTGTCGACGCTCCGGTGGTAGCGGCGGTCCAGGCGGCTCAGCCTCTGCTGGAAGGAGCGGAGATCGCGTTCCTGGTAGCCCGGCTCCCGCTCGGCATCGGGCTTTTCCTTCTCCCGGGCCAGCCGGTAGAGCCGCCGGGCCGTGCCGAACAGTTGCGAACCCCGGGCGGCGTTGTAGTGGTAGTAGCGCCTGCTTTCCTCGGCGTTTTCCCTGGCCAGGGCGTCGTAGTTCCGGATCGCCTCGGCAAGCGGCGCGCTGTCGTTTTCACCGGCAATCCAGGCGTCGAGCGACGCGTCGCGTTCTGCACGGCGTTCGACAAGACGCTGCCGCCGCGCACCCTCGAGCTGACCCTCGAGGTTCTTCATGCCGTTGTTGAGTCCAGCCAACTGGCCCGTGTAGCGAATGCGCAGGTCGCTGCCCTCGGGCGCCGCCGCTTCGATCACGGCGATCCGGTCACGGTTTCGCGCAACGGATCGCGGGTATTCGCGCTCGAACCGGTTCTCCACGGTGACGTGGCGGGCATAGCGGGACGTTCCCCCGGGGTACCCGATGGCCATCACGAAGTCGCCGTCGTCGAGCCCCGCCGCGGACACGGGCAGGTAGTGCTCGGACCCGTACGGCACGTTATCAAGCCCTTCGGCGACACGAAGGACGCGCTGCAGCCGCCTAGCGAGACCACGGCGGCCGAGGGGAATGCGGTCAGATGGGCGAGCTTGTCCGGATCGAGCTCCAGACCGGCTTCGCGCAGGTCCGAGGCGATGGCCGGCAGCTGGTCCGGTGTGAACATCCCCTCCCGGGCATCGGCGACGATCACGGTGACCGCCGCCAATCCGCAGGCGGCGATGGTGCGCACGGCATTGCGCATCTTTGTGTTCACTCCGGGGTGTTGGCCAAGGCGGTGGTCACCTTGCGCCGTTCGCCTTGGAACCAGGTTGCCAGCGACTCGTCGGACCATTCCTTGGCGAGTTCATCGGCGGCTGCGAGTTGCTCTCTTGCGGACGCGATGTCGGACAGTCCGATCCGAGAGGCGGCGGCGGCCAGCCGGATGAACGCTTCATCCACCGGCTCCTCGCCGTTGGCGGCGATCACGCCGAGCGCGGTCTGCGCGTATTCGAGACCGGCGGCATGGTTTCCTGTCCGGTTGTGGACCAACGCCAGCAGGTACAAGGCGCGCTCCTCGTTGACCCAGGTGCCGCAGCGCTTCCAGAAGGTGTGCGCGGCGGCGGCGCAGCCCAGCATCATCCGGGACTGGTCCGCATCCAGTTCCTCGGACTCGACCAATTCGCTCGCCAGGTTGTTGTTGGCCACCGCCATGCTGCGATTCGACGCGGCCTCCTCGCCGAGACCCGCGGCCAATCGATTGGCCGCGGCGAGGACCACGCCGGCATCGGCGAACCGACCCGTCCCGGCAAGCGCACCGGCCAGGAACGACTTGACCCAGAGATAGGCGTCGACCGGCTGCTCCGCGGCACCGAGGCATTCGATTTCGGCCTGTTGGGCCGCGATCGCGTCGCCGTCCATGTACCGAGCGACCGCCAAGTGCGCGCCGAATCCGGCATCGACCGGACGGCCCGCCGTGGCGTCGCGCACCGCCTCCGCAAACCGCCGGGCACGCGGCCAGTCGCCCAGGTGCTCGCCGATCGTATGGTTGGAGAGGCGTACGCAGTGCGCGGGTGCCTCGCCCTTCAATGCGCCCAGGTTCGCGGCCTCCAATTCGCCGGCCAGCCGCTCGCTTTCGGTGTCGTGGTAGCCCCAGCCTTCGCGAATCAGGTCGTTGATCATCGATGCACCTCGTCCACTTCACACCCGCAGCAGGTCGGCTCATCGGACAGCTTCGGCTGTGCTACGCCGGCGAGACTCAACAGGACCCGTTCAAGGGACCGCCACGCATCGCCGCGCAACATGCCCTTCGACTGGAGGTCGAGCAATGCGCATTCCTTGTAGACGTCATCGATTCCGGCGGCGCCAAGGCGTCTGACGGCGGCGTTGAGCACCGGCAGTCGTCGACGCGCAATCCGCGGATTCGCGCCGGCAGCCAGTTCGGCGGCACGCTGCAGCTGGCTGGTGAGCGCGGCAATGACCATGAACACGGCCACGCCTTCCTGCCGCAACGGTTCCAGCATGCGGTGTACACGGGCAGCGCGGCCCGCGAAAGCGGCGTCGATCAACTCGAAGGTGTCGAAGTGCGCGGCATCGCCGACACTTCGCTCGATCTCGTCGACCCCGAGGCGCCCCTCGCCGTGGAGCAGTTTCAACTTCGCGATTTCCTGCACGGCGGCGAGCAAGTTGCCTTCGACCCGTTCGGCGAGCGCGTCCAGGGCGTCGACGTCGAGTTCGAGCCCTTCCCGCCGACAGCGCCCGTCCAGCCAGCGCGGCAGATCTCGACCGTCTACGGGCCAGACCGGAATCACCGCCCCCGCCTTTTCGATCGCCTTGTACCAGGCGTTGCTGCGTTGCCGCCAATCCAGGCCGGCGGCGCGGCACAGCAAGAGGGTGTCGGCAAGGGGCGCGTCGAGATAGCCGCGAACCGCATCGGAACCGGCGCGGTCGAGGCCGCGCGGCGGGATGCGCACGTCGAGCAGCCGCTTCGTCGAGAACAGCGACAGGTTTCCCGCATCCGAGAACAGCTCGTCCCAAGACGCCCGCGCCACGGCTTCGAAGATCGTCCGTTCGTCGAAACCGAGGCCCATGGCAGCGACGACGATCTCGTCGCAGGCTTCGTCGACAAGCAACTGCTCGTCGCCGCTGACGAGATAGATGTGCTTGAGGTCGCCGGCTTGAAGATGGCGGCGAAGCTGCTCAGCGCGAATCTGCATTCACCGGTTCCGGTTTTCTGGACAACGCGTCCAAGGTTCCAACCATCCGCCCGACCAGGTCGTCCCGCGCTTCGGCGGCGAGCAGCCTTCGTTCGTCGCTGCTGCCGAGAAGATTGTCGCGGTCCAGCCGCGCAACCCGCTCGCTGCGCAGCACCTGCGAGGGAGCGAGCTCGTTGCTGCCTTCCCGGTCCGTCACCCGGAACCGGACCTGCACGGCCAGTTCGTATTCCGCCGTGCGAGCCCCGCGGGTCACGGAGACGCTGCGCCAGTCGTCGCGCTGTTCCGACAGCCAAATGACGACATCGGCTTCGGAGTCGACGAGCCGAACGCCCGCGGACTCGAGCGCACGGGCTAGGTCGAGATCCAGGTCGACGCCGTGGTCGGCCTCGATGCGCGCGGTCTCGAAGGCCGAGGCGAAATCCCAGGTGCGCAGTTGGAATCCGCACCCGGCCGAGACCAGGACGACGAGCCCTGTCCCTGCCCAGCGTCCCAAAGCCGGCCCGGCGCTTCGCCTCATCCAACCACCAGGTTCACCAGCTTGCGCGGCACGACGATGGTCTTCCTCAAGGTCCCGCCATCCAGGTAGCGCGCGACATTCTCGTTCGCCTTGGCGGCGGCGACGACCGATTCCTCGTCTGCGTCCGCCGCGACGTCGATTCGGCCGCGCACCTTGCCGTTGACCTGCACGGCGAGTTCCAACGTCGTCTCCACGGTCTTGGCCTCGTCGTACGCCGGCCAGCGCGCGGCGTCGAATACGCCGCCGTTGTGGCCGAGCCGGGCGTAGAGCTCCTCCGCGATGTGGGGGGCGAAGGGCGCCAGCATCACTACCAGCGGCGTCAGTTCGGCACGCTTCGGCCTGCGACCGTCGGCGCGGACGCGGTTCAGGTACTCCATCATCGCCGCGATCGCGGTGTTGAACTGCAATGCGGGCACCTGCTCGCTGACCTGCTTGATGGTGCGATGCAGGGCGCGTTCCACATCCGCGTCGGCTGGCCCGGCCTCCGCGTCCACGACGCTCTGCCAGAGCCGGTTCAGGAAGCCCCGCGGGCCCTGGATGCCCAGGCTCTGGTAGTCGGCGACTTGGTCGTAGGGGCCGAGGAAGAGCAGGTAGAGGCGCAGGGTGTCCGCGCCGAACTCGTCGATGATCGCGTCCGGCGAGATGACGTTGCCGCGACTCTTCGACATCTTCCGGCCGTCGCGGATCAGGAGTCCGTGGGCGCGGAACTTGGCGAACGGTTCGTCGAACTCCAACTCGCCGAGATCGGCCAAGGCCATGGTGAGAAACCGGGCGTACATGAGATGCAGCACCGCATGCTCGTTGCCGCCGATGTAGGAGTCCACCGGCAACCAACGGCGGGTCATTTCCTCATCGAAGGGCACGTCGTTGCGGTCCGCGCTGGGGTAGCGGAGGAAGTACCAGCCGCTGCACAGGAAATTGTCGGTGACATCGGTGTCCCGGTGCGCCGGCGAGCCGCAACGCGGACAGGGGGTCTCGTACCAGTGGGTCGCCCGGGCCAGGGGGCTCACCCCGGAATTGTCCGGCTGGAAATCGTCCAGATGGGGCAGTTCCACCGGAAGGTCGGCTTCAGGCACCGGCACCGGGCCGCAGGCGTCGCAGTGGATGATCGGGATCGGCGGCCCCCAGTAGCGCTGCCGGGAGACGCACCAGTCGCGCAGGTGATAGTTGACCTGCGCCTCGGCAACGCCGCGCCCCGCGAGCCAGTCGACCACCGCTCGCTTGCCGTCGGCGACGGACAGGCCGTCGAAGTCGCCGGAATTGACCAGGGTGCCGTCGCCGACAAAGGCCTCGTCGAGGGGCGTTCGCGCATCCTCGCCGGAGGCGGCGATCACGCGCACGATGGGCAGATCGAAGGCCTTCGCGAATTCGAAGTCCCGGGAATCGTGCCCGGGCACCGCCATGATCGCGCCGGTGCCGTAGCCCATCAGCACGTAGTCCGCGATCCACACCGGGATCTCGGCACCGTTCACCGGATTGACGCAATAGGCACCGGTGGCGACGCCGGTCTTGTCCTTGTCGATCTTCTGCCGCTCGACCAGGTCCTGCCTGGCGACCTTGTCGCGGTAGGCGTCGATCGCGCGCTTCTGTTCCGCCGTTGTCACCACCGACACGAGCGGATGTTCGGGCGCCAGCACCATGTAGGTGGCGCCGAACAAGGTGTCCGGCCGGGTCGTGAAGATCCGGATCGTCTCGTCGTGGCCCGCCACCGCGAAATCCACTTCCGCGCCCTCGCTGCGGCCGATCCAGTTGGCCTGGGCCTTCTTGGTCTTGTCCGACCAGTCGATCTCATCGAGGTTGCCGAGCAGGCGCTCCGCGTAGGCCGTGATCCTGAAGAACCACTGCGGCAGTTGGCGCTGCTCCACCGTCGCTTCGCAACGCTCGCACAGGCCGTCCAGGACCTGCTCGTTGGCGAGCACGGTCTTGCAGGACGGGCACCAGTTGACCGGGGCTTCCCGGCGCTCCGCCAAGCCCGCGGAGAGAAGCTTCAGGAACACCCACTGCGTCCACTTGTAGTAGGCGGGATCCGTTGAGTTGACGGTGTGGTCCCAGTCGAACATGCCGCCGAAGCGTTTCAGCGTGCGGGTGAAGTTGGCGACGTTCTCGGGGATGAGGTCGTTCGGGTTCGCGCCCACCTTGAGGGCGTAGTTCTCCGAGTGGATGCCGAACGCGTCGAAGCCGATGGGTTCGAAGACGTCCTTGCCCATGAGCCGCCAGTAGCGGCCGTTCACGTCGGCGCCGGTGTAGGCGTAGAGGTTGCCGATGTGCAGCCCTTCCGCGGACGGATACGGGAACATCATCAGGTTGTAGTACGGATCCCGGGCGTTAAGCAGGTCCTCGTCGCTCCACGCGTTGGTGCCGCGGCGTTCCCATTGGGCCTGCCACTTGGCCTCCACGGCCTGCGGGTCGTACCGATCGCTGCTCATGTTGACGGGTGCCTGTGCGAGGGTGCGCCACCTTAATCGAAACCGGGCCGAAAGTGCAGGTTCGCCCGCCGTCGCTAGTCGTCTACCTCTCTCTAGCTAGGCCATATCCGGTGATCATCGGGCCTCATGACCTGCAAGTACGACCTCGGCCTGTACCTTCCTGCTTCTTCCCGAGCCGGATCCAATACCCTCCTTCGTTCAGAGTCCCACACGACCCAATGCCCGCCGTCGTTCCTATTGGTGAACCCTACTCTTAGTACGGCATCGAAAGTCAGGGACTGGTAGGTTGCACCCTTTTTGAATCGAACCAGTTTCAATGTCCTGCAGCCATAGCGGGCAAGGGCATCGCGCAACTGCTTGCCATTTGTCCCCGGAACCGTGTCTGGCCTGTTCGGGTACATCAGATCGCGGATGGTCGAGTACGACTGTCCGGCAAGCATGGCTACGCAAGCTACCCCGCAACCCATGACGTCCTGCTGTTGAATGCGACGCATTCCTAATGATCCTCGTGCTTTTCGCCCACAATCGGTCGTAGTAGTCCCTGGAGCCTATGACACAAGGTGCCAACCGGCAACTACGGCCACCACTCTACTAGCTAGGCAGGACATCGACGCAACGTCACCGGAGACTGGTTCACCACCCGCCTGTCGCGCGTCGAGCATGCGCGGAACGACGGTGCCGGCCTCTCCGTCTTCCCGGGCTCCGCTGAGCAGTCGGCCTGGCGTCCCAAGCAAGGGATGCGATTCTGCGTTCCAGTCGGCCCATGGCCTCGAAGGCGTTGCTATCCAGGTGCGACTGGCCGACCGCGCACCAGGCGCCGGCACGCCAGAGTAGGCGCGACCACCGGTCGTTCCTCGAGTCGTGCAGGACTATCTCCCCCGTGCGCCACCAGATTCCGTAGCCGCCGACCGCTAAGGACGGGGTTTCCGGGTCTGCCGGTCCGTTCAGGAACATGCTCAACACGCCGTTGCCGAGGAACAGCTCCTCGCGGTCGCCGTGGACGCCCAGCTTTCGGCACAGCAGCCATAGCACGTCAACCGGCAGATCCGCCTTGTCGTTGTTCGGACCGTGGATCTCCGTGATCTCGCGGCTGTCCCGCTCCACGCGCATCCACGCCACGGCGACACCCGATTTCCTGACTTCATGGAATTCGGCCTCGCCGCACCGCAGGTCGTCCCAGTAGCCAAGGGTGTTGTCCCGCAGACAGTTGCCGCCCCGTCTCCCGGCGGAGCGCATCTTCGCAACCGAGTTCAGCGGGACGGCCGTGTGCGCCTCGTCCAGCGTCGTGGTGTCGCCCGGCCCGAATTCCGTCCGCTCGTTGCGTATCCTAGCGGCTCCGTTCGCCAAGCCACGGGCTCTGCGGCACTCCGCCACGGTCCGTCGCCACGGCTGCCGGTGATCGATGTGCCCGAGGAAGTCCTTGATGCGCCTGCGAGCGTTCAGGTCGTACCGATCATCGACCGCCCACCGCTGCATGCCCACGATGTGACGGAGGGTGGTGGCCACCTTCTTCAATTCCCCCGACCGGCGACCCCGGCGGTCTTTCAGACCGCGAGCCTCGAAGTGTGCGTCGAGCGACTCGCGCACCTTGCGTCGGCGGTGGTCGGGTTCGATGGCCGACAACAGCCTCTCCACTTCGTCGGCGGGGGATCTGCTGCGGTTCGTCATGCTGAGCTCCGTTCACCCGATTTCCGTGATCGTAGCGATCCTCTTCGACCCGATCCGGCAAACTGAGAACTGGAATACTTGGTGTTTTTCAGACCGGACCATCCTTCGTTGTCGTCGGCGGCCCCGCCCGCAGGCGCGTTGAGTCGCCGACGGCGCGCCGCCCGGCTAGGATTCCCCTGCGGGCCGTAAGCGCCCGGGAGCGGGTCTTGATCGCGGGTGGCGGGAAGGACGCGCTTCGGGATGTCGACATCGTCCAGCACGGTAGTCGCCCGCGCGTGCCTTGGGCTTCAACCACGGTCAATGCCACTACTTGCGGCAACCTTTTCTCAGGCTGCAGGTCCATGCCGGGCACCCTAGAAAGCACCCTTGCTAGCCGCCCTGTTCGGGGTGCGCAATGCGTTGGTGTGTGGCCAGCAGGCCGCCAACAAGGGTGGCCCCTACAGATCTGCCCCGGCTGCGGCCCCGCACGGTCAGCAGGCAGTGCAGATTGACGCATTCACCTCTGCGGGCAACAGGCGGCGTTGACCCGTGGGGCAAGGCAATGTGTACTCTGACGAGCGCCGGAACCCGCCAATCGCGCCGAGTTGGAACGACGGGAACCCGGCCACAAAGCGCGAGCAGGCGAAAAAATGCCTAACCATAGCGAGTTCGCAAACCTGATCTGGCAGATCGCCGATCTGCTGCGTGGCCCGTACCGTCCCCCGCAGTACGAGCGCGTGATGCTGCCCATGACGGTATTGCGGCGCTTCGACTGCGTGCTCGCACCGACCAAGGACAAAGTGCTGGTGACCTACGAGCGCCGCAGGGGCGGCAAGCTCGAAGGCGATGCTCTCGACTCTATCCTCAACAGGGCAGCCAGCCAGCGCTTCCACAACCGCTCGCCCTTGACCTTCGAGCGCCTCAAGGGCGACCCAGACAACATCGCGGGCCATCTCGTCGGCTACATCCAGGGCTTCTCGGGCAATGTGCGCCGCATCTTCGAGTACTTCGAGTTCGAGACCGAGATCGAGAAGATGCGCGAGTCGAACCTGCTATACCTGATCGTTTCGCGGTTCTGCGATGTGGACCTCCACCCTGATCGCGTGCCGAACGAGCAGATGGGGCTGATCTTCGAGAACCTGATCCGCCGTTTCAACGAACTGGCCAACGAGACGGCGGGCGACCACTTCACGCCCCGCGAGGTCATCCGGCTCATGGTCAACATTCTGTTCATCGAGGACGACGACCTGCTCGCCACGCCCGGCACGGTTCGCAAGCTCCTCGATCCGGCCTGCGGCACGGGGGGCATGCTGGCGGAGGCGCAGAACTACCTCCGCGAACATCATCCCGAGGCGCAGCTTTTCGTCTACGGGCAGGATTACAACAAGCGCGCCTACGCGACCGCTGCGTCGGACATGCTAATGAAGCAGGTCGACCACAATGGCCGCAGCGACAACATCCGCTTCGGCGACAGCTTCACCGAGGACCGGTTCGCCGACGACACTTTCGACTACTTCCTCACCAACCCGCCTTTCGGCGTGGACTGGAAGAAGCAGAAGAACCAGATCCAAGACGAACGGGACAAGCTCGGCTTCGCCGGGCGATTCGGCGCCGGCCTGCCGCGCGTCAACGACGGCTCCCTGCTGGTGCTGCAACACATGATCGCCAAGTTCGAACCCGTCCGCCCTGGGGAGCAGAAGTACGGCTCGCGCCTGGCCATCGTGTTCTCGGGGTCGCCGCTTTTCACCGGCGGCGCCGGTTCCGGCGAGAGCGAAATCCGCCGCTGGATCATCGAAAACGACTGGCTGGAGGCCATCGTCGCCCTGCCGGAGCAGATGTTCTACAACACGGGCATCGGCACCTACGTCTGGATCGTCACCAACCGCAAGGAGAAACGCCGCAGAGGCTAGAT
>JAPOYW010000541.1 GCA_026706425.1 Gammaproteobacteria bacterium | reverse complement strand
TTCAGCAGCGCCTCGAATAGCGGGCGAAGGAACAACCCCTTCGGCACCGGGCGGGTCACGTCGCAGATCAGGATGCACGCGGAGTTCTTGCCCCGAGCAAGTTCGGCAAGCGGTGGGCAGCCGACGGGCACAGCCAACGCCTGTCGAACGGCAACATCCGCGTCCGGTACAAGCGGCATACGCGGCTTGGCCACAACCGTCACGTCCAAGTCGTCGTCAAAGGTGACCGACAAGCCGGTCTTGCCATACAGAAGATCGACAATCATGGTTGCGAGCATACGCCAGCACTCCCCTTGGAGGCATCATGAGCATCGAACACGGTGCATCCGGTCGCCGCTCGATTCAGGTCGAAGCCGAAGTCCCCGGCTTGCCCGAGGAAGTTTGGGAAGCTATTGCCACGGGCCCCGGCATCGGTTCCTGGTTCTACCCGACCGAACTCGAGGGACGCGTCGGCGGCGTCCTCAAATACGACACCCAATCCGAGATGGTCCACGTTCCGGCAAAGGTGACTGTCTGGGATCCGCCTCGGCGTTTCCGCCACGACGGAAAGGACTGTGGACCGGACGGACCGCCGACCGCTACCGAGTGGATCGTCGAGCCACGCTCACGGGGGTGCGTGGTACGCGTGGTACACAGCCTCTTCGCGAGCACAGGCGATTGGGACAACTACCTCGAGAGCTTCGAGGACGGGTGGCCGCAGGCGCTCGCCATTCTGCGGCTCTATCTCACCCATTTCCGCGGTCAGCGCGCCACCATCGTACGGGCCTCCGGAAGCCACGACGGTTCAGTCCGCGATGCCTGGCAGGCCCTCCTCGAGGAACTCGGTGCCGCCGGGCTCGGTCCCGGCGATCGCTGGGAACTCGCCGAGGGCGGGGATGCGGGCCTCGGGGGCATTTTTGACGAACTCCGGCCCGAAGGCCGCCAGCCCTACGTTCTCCTGCGCCTCGACCGGCCGGTGCCGGGCATTGCGGCAGCTTCCGCCTACAAGATGTCGACGCGGGCGGCCGTGATGCTCAGCCTGTACCTCTACGGTGGCGAAGGTGCACCTGCCGCTCGCGCCGAAGTGTTCTGGCAGGCGTGGGTCAAGGCGCGCTTTCCGTAGTGGTGACAGAATCTAGACAGTGCGCTTGCAGTGTGCGACAGTTTAGTCTGACTTAGTCAGACCAACGTGTGTTATGGAGTCCACGCTCACCCTAAGCGATGCGAAGGCGCGGTTTTCCGAGATCGTCGAGCGCGCCGTCAATGGGGACGAATTCATCGTCACTCGCATGGGCAAACCCGTCGTGCGCATCAGCCGCATCGGCAAGTCCGCATCGACACGCAAACTCGGCGACCTAGCCGGGCAAATCCGCATGAGCGACGACTTCGACGAGTGGCCGGAGGACTTGCAGTCCGTGTTGGGCATCTCCGATCCATGAGATACCTGCTCGACACCCACGTCCTGCTTTGGTCGCGCGCATCGCCGGAACGGCTCTCGGCGGAGGTTGTCGGGTTGCTGCAGTCCACCGAAAACACGCTCTACGTCAGCATGGCCACGCTGTGGGAATGCGCCATCAAGGTTTGCATCGGCAAGCTCGCCGTGCCCGAAGGTTTCTTTCGGATCGTCGCCAGCGACTACGAGATACTCGACATCGAACTCGCGCACGTGCAGGCAACCTTGCAGCTGCCGCTGCTCCATCGCGACCCCTTCGACCGACTTCTGGTGGCACAGGCGCGACTGGGCGGACTGACGCTCGTCACCCGGGACCGCAACGTCATTCGGTACCAAGTCCCTGTCGTGGAGGCGTGATCTCCGTCATCCTAGCGGCTTAACCCATCCGGCAGTACTTGCAGGCACACCGTTGCCGGCCTAACGTCCAACCGCATGATCCGAGTGCGCACAGCCGTATCGACCGCGTTTGCGGCGGCAACATTGCTTCTGCTGGCCCAAGCTGCTTGGACGGCACAGGCACCCCAAGAGCGCCTGGACGCCGAAGATCGCTGGGCCAAGACGTTGCGAATCGTGCGTGAGACCTTCCCGGACGTTCCACAGCTATCGACCGAACGGCTCGCGGAAACGCTCGAAGCCGATGCCGATGTAGTCCTTCTCGACGCCCGGTCGAAAGAGGAGTTCGAGACCAGCCACCTGCAAGGCGCAGTCCGCGCAACCAGCATGCGGTCGGCCAGAGAGGCGCTCAAGGGCCACGGCGAAGAGTCCGTGGTGGTCGTGTACTGCTCGGTCGGGTACCGCTCCTCCCGTCTCGCCCAAAAGCTGCGCGCGACCGGGGTCGAGAATGTCGTCAACCTCGAAGGGTCGCTGTTCAAGTGGGCCAACGAAGGCCGGCCCGTGTACCGCGGGTCGGAGCAGGTCCGGACGGTGCACCCTTTCGACGAAGACTGGGGCGATTTGTTGGACAGGGCACTCTGGTCGAACCCTCGGTGAGGACAAGCGAAAGCCGAGCGTCCCACTCCGATACCATGGTCCCATGCGCGTTCGATTCGGTCTGCACCGGGATGCATTGGAACCGTCCCACCCTCGTACGTCAGTCGGCGAAATCACGGTGGGTCCGCAAGGCTTACTCGGTCTCCTCGAGAGCGACCTTGGCATACCGTCCGTCGCGGCGCATCCATCGGAGGCAATCGCCGCCTACCGCGATTGCCTAGCCGAGTGCGACGATTGGGTGCGGTTCTACCACCGTTCCTTCGGCGTCGATCCGGTGGGCGTCGCGCGGACGTTGAACGACTGGCGGCAGCAGTGGTACCTGCACGGATGGGACGGGCGCTTCCCCGTCGACGCTCACGGTCGCCTGGGCGACATGGCGGCGTTGGAGTCCTTGGCCACCGAGCGCGTGCCAGCCGGCGTGGGCCAACGTCTGCGAGCCGTCCTTGGCCTGCTGGACAAACGACATACGCAAATCCGGGAGGTCGAGCTTCTCGATGACCCCGACGACCTGCCGCTCCTGTGGCGGCGTGTGCTTGAACGCTTCGACTGTTCCACGACCCCGGCAAACACGGGTTCCGCGCCCTGGGATTCGGATCTCGGCAAGCTACAGGCGCTGCTGACCCGCAACCTGGCAAGACCGCTTGACGGCGACGGCTCCTTGGTCGTCGTCCGAGCGTTCTCGCGGGACGTGACCGCCCAGGCGACGGCGGAGATGCTGCGCCAACTCGACGATCCCTCGCGTGCTGTGGTCGTGGCGAGCCGCGACGGGATCATTGTCGACAACGCGCTGCAACGGGTCGGCCTTCCTCGGGCCGGCTTCCAGCACTATTCCCCGTTTCGGGCTGCGAACCAGGTGCTGAAGCTCGCCTTCGCGTTGATCTGGCAGCCGTTGGACCCGCACCGCCTGCTGCAATTCCTGATTCACCCGGTCAATCCGCTGCCTTGGCGCGTCCGAGGGCGATTGGCGGAGGCGGTGGCTTCGCAACCGGGCATTGGCGGTTCGGCATGGCAGGAAGCAATGGCCAAGATCGACGATGACCAAACGGTTGGCGTCGAATTCTGGACCACGCCCAAACGGTACGACGCGAGCCAAGGGGCACCCGTCGAGGTTCTGCACGAACGGGTCTCGCGCGTCGGGGCGTGGTTGGCGAGGCGACTGGCGACAACCGAAGACGGCGAGGAGAGCGCCGTGTTCAGCGCCGCCTATTCCCAAACCGCGGCGTTGGCGTCCACGCTGAAACGGCTTAAGGAAGGTGGTCGGCACCGGATCAGCAAGATCGAGCTGGACTCGCTCATCGACGAGGCGAACCGACCGACCCCCGACGCTTCCGTCCTCGCCGAAGCCGGCCACGTGCCCGTCACCAGCCACCCCGGCAATGTGACCGAGGCGACGGACGAGGTCTTCTGGTGGGATCTGGCACCCCAACGCCCCGACTTGACGTCGCCATGGTCGAAGGAAGAGCGCGACTCCCTGGCCGCGGCTGGCATCGACCTGCCGACCGCAGAGAACCAACTGGCCGCCGACAAGCGAGCTTGGCTTCGCCCGGTGCTCAACTGCAGCAAGCGCCTTGTCCTCGTCGTGCACGAGGACGACGAGGGCCGGCATCCGCTCTGGGGGCGAATCCGGGAACAGATTCGCCATGGCTGGGTGGACTTGCCGTTGGACGAGATCCTCCTCAGGGGTAGAGAGACCCGGCTGGACCCGGTGGCCATTCCGGCACCGCCGCTTGAACGGAAACCGCTGCCAGTTCCCCGGCGGTGGTGGCGCATCGACCAACCCTTGCCCTTCCGCGCTAGCGAGTCCTATACGAGCCTCAACAAGATCTGCTACTACCCGCATGAGTGGGTACTCACTCACGCGGCGAGATTGCGTAGCGGAGGCATCAACGAAGTCGCCGATGGCGCCATGCTGAAGGGGAGCCTGGCGCATCGGCTGTTCGAACGGTTCTTCACGGAACACGGCGACTGGGCATCACTCCGGGATTCCGAGATCCAGCATTGGCTCACGCTGACAATCCAAGACCTGATCGAGAAGGAAGGTGCCGTCCTCCTCGAGAACGGTCGCGGCGTCGACCGCCAACAGGTCATCACGATCTTGGAACACGCGCTGTTCCGCCTCCTCGGCCACTTCCGGACGGCGGACGTCCAAACCGTCAAGTCGGAGCAAGCGGTGCAACGGTCGTTTCCCGGGGGTGTGCTGTACGGCGAAGCCGACCTCGTGGTCGTCGGTCCGGAGGGCAGCGCGGTACTCGACGCCAAATGGGGCAGTGAACGCTACCGCGAAGAAGAGATCGAGGCGGGACGCCATCTGCAACTTGCCGTGTACGGCTATGCCCTGGGCGAGCACGCCTGGCCATCCACCGGCTACTACATCGTCACCACGGGCAACGTCGTGGCACCCGACGCCCGTTTCTTCCCCGAGGCGCTCGCCGCGGGAGGCGAGCCCGTCGATGCCGTGTGGCGCAAGAGCCTGGTGACGCGCAACTGGCGTCTCGAGCAGTTCGCCCGAGGCGAGATCGAGGTCAACGCCGATGCCGAACCGGATGCGGCCTCCGAGCCGCCGGAGGGGGGCCTGGAATCCCGCATCGAGCCCGACCGCTTCGACGAATTCCGCTGGCTCACCGGCGTGGCACCGTTTCGATGACCGTGGCAGTCAAATCCACTGCGGCGCGTTTCGATCACGTCACGTTCATCAGCGCCGGCGCCGGCAGCGGCAAGACGTACCGGCTGATCGACGAACTCGAGAAGGCCATCGTCGAGGATGCCGCTCCCCCGGCGGGGATTCTCGCCACGACCTTCACCGTCAAGGCCGCGACCGAACTGCGCGAACGGGTCCGGGACCGCCTGCTCGCCCATGGGCGTTTGGACCTCGCGGAACGCACCGCGGAATCGCTGATCGGCACGGTACACGGCGTCTGCGAACGCTTGCTCAAACGCTTCGCGTTCGAACTCGGCCTGTCACCGCAATCGAACGTCATGAGCATCGAGGACGGCGCGCGGTTCTTCAACCAAGCGCTCGACCGCGTCGTGCCGATCGACCGAGTCCGCGAGATGAACGGCTACGCCCGCCGCCTCGGAATCCTCGATCGCGGTCTCCCCACCTGGCAAAGCCTCGTGAAGGCCATCGCCGACAAGGCGCGCGAGAACAACCTGCGCGACGAGGACCTCCGTGCCATGGGCGAGCACAACGCCGACGACCTGCTGGCGTATTTCCCCGCTCCGAGCAACGAAGACCCCACGCAAGCGCTCACCGAAATCGTGTCAAAGACGATTCGCGAGTTGCCCCAAGGCAGCTACAAGGGCATCGACAAGTACCGGACGCTGCTCGAGGACCAAGGAGCCGTCCTGGCGGAGCCCGACTGTCCTTGGTCCGTCTGGATGAGACTCGCCGGGACGTCGGCGTTGAAGTCCATCGCCGACGAAGTGGGCCGTGTCCAATCTGCAGCGGCCAAATACGCGAGCCACCCGGCATTCCATCGGGACCTGCGTGGCTACACGCAAGGCTTGTTCGAAATCGCCGCGGACACCTTGGAGCGATTCCAGGCCGCCAAGCGGGAACGCGGCCTGATCGACTTCAACGACATGGAGCAGCTCATGCTGCAGGCCTTGGACGAGGAGGCCGTGCGAACGCGTCTCGCCGGAGAGATCGAGTTGCTTCTCGTGGACGAGTTCCAGGACACCAACCCCATGCAACTGGCGCTGTTCCTGAAGTTCGCCGCGCTCGCCGACAAGGCCATCTTCGTCGGCGACGTCAAGCAGGCCATCTACGAGTTCCGGGGCTGCGACCCCACGCTGGTGTTCGACACCCTGGACGGCCTGACCGCGGGCGATGCTCAACGGCACACCTTGAAGTCGAGCTGGCGGTCGCGCCCGGCGCTGGTGAGCTACGTCAACGAGCTGTTCGCATCCGCCTTCGAGCGTGACATTCCCCGCGACCTCGTCGTCCTCGACCACGAACGCGACGAGATCGACGTGCCAGCGGTCTCTTCTTGGATCGTCGAGGGCAATGCCGACCAGCGGGCGCTGGCCGTCGCCGAGGGCGTCGCCCGCCTGATTGCCGAGCAAGGTCCCGTGTTCGATCCCGAGACCAAGCGGCTTCGGCCGATCTCCTACGGCGATGTCGCTGTCCTGGCCCGCACCAACATCGCCGTCGAGCGGATCGCCCGGTCGCTCCGCCAGCGCCAGGTGCCGATGAAGATGACGCTGACGGGGCTGCTCGAGACCCCCGAGGTATCGCTGGCCAAGAGCTGCCTGCGACGCCTGGCGGACCGGGCGGATACGCTGGCAACCGCCGAGATCATAGCCCTGGCGGATTGTGTCGAGCCCGAGGAGTGGCTCACCGACCGGTTGCGCTGGCTCGACGGCGACAACGATGCCATGGCGTGGGGTGAAGCGGACCATCCGATCATCCGTCGTCTCTTCGAAATGCGCGCCGAGAGCGCCTTGCGTTCGCCGGTGGAGATCGTCGCCAGGGTATTGAACGAGGTCGACATCCGCCGCATCGCCGCCGCCTGGGGTCCGGACGAGATCCGCGCCGCCCAGCGTCAGCGGAACCTCGACGCCTTCCTGGATCTCGCCCTCGAGTACGAGAAGCACGCCGCTTCCCACCGCGAACCCGGCACCCTGACCGGGTTCTTGTTCTGGCTGGAACATCCCAACTCCCCGGACCTCGACTTGCAGCCCGTCGTGACCACCGGCGATGCCGTTCACGTGCTCACCTACCACCGCGCCAAGGGACTCGAGTGGCCGGTGGTGGTGTGTACCGACTTCGACTACCAGGAACGTTCGCGAACCTACGACGTGCGCGTGGAACTCGCGGGCGACTTCGACATCGACGATCCGCTCGCCAACCGCGCCATCCGGTATTGGCCGGACATTTTCGGCCGCCGGAGGAACGGAGTGCCCGCGCGCCAGGCGATGGAAGACTCCCCGGAAGGCCGTCGATGCCGGGACAAGAGCGAAGCCGAGCAGCGGCGCTTGGCCTACGTCGGCATGACCCGCGCCCGCGATCGCCTTGTCATCGCCGTGCCGCCTAGGTTCCCGCACGATGCCTGGTTTCGCAGTTTTGGTACCGACTTCACGATCCCGACAGCGGACTCGCTCCGCTTGCCGAACGGCGAAACGACCCCCAGCCGCGCCGAGGTCATGGAGGTTGGAACTAGCGAACCCGATCCGTTGCCTTATTCGCCGCGCTGGTTCGAGCGGCGCGAGCGCGTCGACTACCCGCCGAAGTACGTTCAGCCCTCCTCCGTCGAGCCCGTGGATGGCGCGTCGGTCGGCGAGATCATCGAGATCGGCGAACGCGTCTCGCTCAAGGGCAACGCCATGACAGACGTGGGCAACGGCCTGCATGCGGTCATCGCCGCGGAACTGGTCAACCCATTGCCAGATGCCAAGGCCCTCGAGCGCGCCGAAGTATTGCTCGCCGGACATGGTGCCGCCGAGCATATCGACGTCAAGGACGCCATCGCCGTCGCCCGGCGTTTCGCGCGGTGTCTAGAGGAACGGTTCCAGGTGACAAGCGTTCACGTCGAGGTGCCGATCCTTCACGCCCTCGACGACGGGCGGGTTGTGCGCGGATTCGTGGACGTGCTGGCCCAAACGGAGAAGGGGTGGCTCGTCATCGACCACAAGTCATGGCCGCAGCCGAGCGCCAAGTGGCCGGAAGAAGGGGCCAAGTACTCGGGCCAGTTGGCCGCCTACCGTGCGGCGCTCGTTGCTTCGGGCCAGGTCGTGGCCGCGTGCCTTTTGCATTTCGCCGTCACGGGCGGCGTGGTCGAGGTGTGCGTTCCGTAGCCATTCGCTTGCTGAAGAAGCTCAACCCAGGTGCCGGGTCGAACAAACCGTGAATACCAGCTCGCCGCGTCGGATGCGGTATGGCTCGCGATCGAGCGGTGTGACGACGTAGTTCGCACCCTTCGGGTAGATTCTGCGGAAGACCTCGACGGGGCCGGGGTTCAGCCGGTCCGGGTTGATCTTGCACTCGACCGTGTCGACGGCACTCTCGCCCCGACGGATGAGGAAATCCACTTCACGGCGCGACTTGTCCTGCCAGTAAAGCACGTCGTTCTCGTGGAACCGCATCAGCAGCGAGTCGAGGACAAGGTGTTCCCACAGAATGCCCCGGTCTTCGTCGCGAATCTGATCCCAGCCGCGTCCGAAGGCCACGAAACCGGTGTCGAAGGCATAGCACTTGGGGCGGCTCACGATTTCCTGCTTGCTGCCGCCGTGGAAAGGCTTCAGCAGGCGGACCACGTGGGCGGCGACCATGGCATCGATGTGGGCCCGGACGGTAAGCCGACCCAATTCGGTCAAGGACGCCAGCGACGTGTAATCCACCTGGCCCCCGCTCCGGCGTAGGAGCAGCCGCAGGAGGGCTAGGAATCCCTCGCGGCGGCGTATGTTGAAGAGTTCGAGGATGTCCCGGGCGTAGAAGCTGTCGATCCACTCGCTGTAGAACCCCGGGTCGGGTTTCGCCTCAAGCAGCGCCTCCGGCAATCCACCGTTCATCAAGCGCCGGTCGAGGTCGGCGACGCCAAAACTGTCGAGACACTCCTCCCAAGGAACCGGAAAGAGGTGGATTTCCAACTTCCTGCCGGTAAGGGCATCGCGAAACTTCCCGGTCGCCGCCAGCGTGGACGATCCCGTCGCGAGTACTTTGAGACCCGGGTATTCGTCGGCGGCAATCTTTAGAATCTGACTCGGGTCCGGCAGTCGATGCACTTCGTCAAAGACCACGGTCGAACCCGGTTCGAGGCCATCGAAGAACAGTTCCGGATCCTCCAAGGAGCGCTGCACGGAGGGCAGATCGCAGTTGAGGTGTCGCGCGTCAGGCAGCATTCGGGAAAGCGTGGTCTTGCCGACGCGTCGCACGCCTGATAGCCACACGATGGGTCGCTCGTCCCATGCCACCTGGAGACGTCGGACCCAATTGGGTCGCTCAATCATAGGTAAACTATACGTTTAGTGCACTAAATGTAAAGTATGATATACGTTTGGTTAGACTCACCCTAGGGCGGTGGTCCCTTCGTCGCGGCCCACGTCCCCGGATTTCCAAGGCGATCGGGGTGTTGGGTGTACGATAGGCGGTTTGTCCGAAGCGTTGCTTGTCC
>JAPOYW010000465.1 GCA_026706425.1 Gammaproteobacteria bacterium | reverse complement strand
CAGTCATTGAGGCAGGATTCGCCGTGACCGGCACTTGGCCAATGCGAACCGAAAATAGCAGTCGGATGATTGGACAGCGTACCAACGCGCTCGCGTCGAGCGTTGTCTTGATCTGCCGCAAGGCCCGGCCTGAACCGTGGCTGGAGGTGCGTTCCGCATCGAAACCGAGCACGCTCTTGCCTTGCAGCTTCGCTTTTGGCACTGGTTGGGTACGCTTCGGCGGACCGCCTCGACTAGAGCTCTCACGTAGTACCGTCTTGAAGCCGGTTGTAGATTGCCGCGCTTTCGTTGTAGAGCGTCTCGCTCACCGAATGGTAGTCCGTGGCGAAGAGACCGGTCTCAGGATCCAGTTCGACCTCCTCAACGATGGAACCCACCGGGCGTGCCGTACGCTTGAACAGCCAAGCGCCGACATCGCGAGGATCAAGGGCGACATCCGCGCCGGCAATACCGTCGCGCTTGGGAAGCGGTAAGGATGAGAGTCGGACCAGATTGCCGATCTGCTCGAGAAACCACTCACTGTGCGTGGTCATCACGATGCGAACGCCAACGCGAACCAGCCTCGCCAGCTCGCGAGCGAACGCGGTCTGTAAAGCGGGATGCAGATGCGCTTCCGGTTCCTCGATGATGAGCAAGTCCCCCGGATTCACGACATGACGGAGGTACAGCACTACGGGCGCAAGTTCCGAAACCATGGAGGAGGCCCGTATCATCGGCAGATCATTCGACCAACCGTTTGGTCGATAGAAGAAAGCTGGGTAACCCGACAGCGACCGGTCAACTATCACTGTTCCTGAGAGGAGGTTCTTCTCCAAGGTTCCTGCCACAGCAACTGAGGGCTTTCTGCTTCTTCGGTCATCGCTGCCAACTGCGATCAACTGATTCAGGAAATCAGCCAAGACACCGGACAGTCGGGGAACATGCATTGATGGCCGCAGGCCGGCAGTCGTGGCGCTCTGGACAAGCGTGCCGACGACCAGTTGGTGCGCGTGCATCACACCAGTACGGTCGGCAGGCAGGTAGTGCGCTCTAGCGCAAAGGGGTTTCAGCAGCAATCTGTTCACATGCTCGGCGAGACGGGCGAGCATCACACGACGGTACCGGTCACTCGAACGACCTCGCACACTCTCGGACATTCGTCTTAGGTCAAGGAACGATGGGTAGTTCGAGGATTCCCCCTCCAGATGATCCGGCAGTTCGATCTCCCCGAATACGCCGCGTACGTCCACGCCATCGGAGTTCAACAGTAGCTCGTATCCGGCCTCGCCGTGGTCG
The DNA here is from genome assembly GCA_026706425.1 of Gammaproteobacteria bacterium. Taxonomy (GTDB): domain Bacteria; phylum Pseudomonadota; class Gammaproteobacteria; order Pseudomonadales; family Azotimanducaceae; genus VXYL01. Next base: position 8,259 of record JAPOYW010000465.1, on the reverse strand, counting down.
GATATCGGCGGAACTCGCATCTTGGCCGTCGTAGCCCAGCGGATTGGACGCCGACGCATATCGCGAACGTCTTCCAGGCCGAAACACCGCGAGATTTCCGATCCAATGAACTCGCTCAACCCCTCGGATCGCTCGAGGATTGATCGAATCGGCCCCGTTACCTCTGATGGCAGTGGGTGGAACGGCTCTCTAGGCGTGTAATTCGACACCCAGTCGTCTAGCTTGTCCCACGCGCCCGACGAGAGCTCGATGTCCGTTGCGGACCCGTGGAGGTTCCACCGCGGCACGTCGAAGGGAGTCCTCCCGCGCTCGGTCGAAAAGCACTGGTGCAAGGCGTATATCAGGATCGCCAAGTAGGACTTGCCGGTGTTGCTTGGCCCGACGAACACCGTCAACGGCCGCAGGTCGACTTCGGCCTTGACGATCGGGCCGAAGTGTTTGACGACCAAATGGTAGTTGCCTTGGGAACTCTTCATCATCGTTTGCTCCGTCGGCGAGCCCACACAGTGCAGTGGACTCGATTCGCCTCGACGCCGAATTCGGGCGGCGCTTGGCCGTTCTTGCGCAGCGACCGGCGGGCTGCTGGGATGCCGAATCCGTAGCGCTGCACCAGACCTAACACCCGCATCGCCTCCGCTAAGTTGGGATTGCGGTAGCCGACGACGCCGGGCTGCCCAAAGTTGTCGGAATTGACATCGCCGAACGGGCCGCCGGGATTCGTGATCTCGACCCGGTCGTCGAACCAGTAGACATGGACCGGCGCATTCGTGCCCTCGTAGGTGCGATGCATGATCGCGTTCCGTACGAGCTGCTGCAGGGCAAGGAGGGAATAGGTCGAAATACGGGTCTCCCTGTCATCCGATTTGAAGTCGACGGATGTCCGGTTGTGGGCGACAAGCTTGTCGTCGAGCCTACGGATCTGGTCGGTGATCGGCCCGGTGCATCGGGCCTCGTCGAGCACTTCGTCGCCCGACTCCGTGCCGCCGAGGCGAAGGAACTGCGCGTCCGCGCCGGGTAGATGGTCCTGCGGGTGCCGGCCGAGTGCGAGGATGCCAGCCACGGTGGGCACGGGATCGTCGGCCGAAGCGATTGTCTTGGCTGCAGCGAGGCGCTCTTCCGTTGTCCGGTCGTTGGCGGCGAGCGTCTCGGCATCGACGGTCGCCGGGAGGTATTCGTCCAAGAACTGGCCGACGCGGAGATCCTTAAGACCGGCGTCCGGTACGGGACGCGCGTCGAAGTGGCGGTCACGGTGACGGCGTTTTTGCGAGAGGACCCGTTCGTTCTGGGCGGTGGCAACGCCTCGACGCGGGTCCGTGTACGCATTTGTCACGCCGGCGCTCCCGCCCGTGCCACGAGTTCCGACATGACATAGTTCACGCTGGTTACCCCAAAGTCCGGCTCGCGCCGGAAAGGTCGGCGCAAATAGTGTACTTGATGGTCGTTGTCCAAAAACTCGACGACCGCCAGGATGTAGTCGTCCGGCTTGTTCAGCGCCGTCAGGATCTCGTTCTTGCTGACCGTGATGGAATCGGCGCCGGCGTGTCGCCCTTTGACCTCGATGAATCGGAGCTTGCCCGTACCGGGTACACGGCTTTCGATGTCGTATCCGAGCTTCTCGACCTCGCGGTCTACTGGATCGAAACCGAGTTGGCGTTCGACATCCATGACGATTGCTCGTGCTCGTGCCGCGGATGCTTGGGTGTCTGCAACGCGTTGGGGGACGGAATGGCCTTTCATGGCAGCGATCAGTCCCATCGGAACCACGACCAGACCACCAACCACGGTTGGCGACGACGCGGAGACTTGCGCCTCTTGGGCGAGCCGGGCGAGTCGCCGCTCCTTGCGCTCCTGAAGGTCGTCGGCGCGCCGACGGGCCTCGCTGGAGTTCAGCCGGGCGCCGGCTTTGCCAGCCTGCTCGTCGAGTTTCAGTTCCTCCACACGGTGGTCCCAGTAGGAGATCTCCTTGGTGAGGCGCTCGTGTACCGCAGCACGGGTTTTCCCAACCCACTGCAATCGGCGGTCTCGCACCTCGGCGAGGTGCTCTGGCACGATGTTCGCGATGGCTTCGCCCAACGCCTGCTGCTCCAGGTCCTTGTTGATCCATGAACACTCGGGCCGATCAAGGATCTCCGGCGAAGAGGGTTCGTCGTCGGCAAGCGGGCGAAAGTCGAGATAGGGTGCGTGGTAAAGATGGCGTGTTGCGCCGTCTGCGTCGATCTCGACATACATCATGCGCCGCGAGATGACGCGCCCTTCGCCAGTCGGCAATCGGCTGGCGTCGCGCACGGCATGTTCCAAGGTGAACAGGATACGCACGTTCGCACCTACATCGGCCTCGTCTACTAGGACGGCCCCCCGCTGCAACAGACTGCGGTGTCGTTCTAGCGTGATGTCGATTGCGGCGTCGAGCAACGGATGCCCAGGGCACACGAACGCTGCTCCCGGCTGCCCACTGGGGTTTAGTAGTGACTTTTCGAAGGCGATCCGTTCATAGCGTCTCAGGACGGGCTCCGTCGATCCGAAGCGTCGGACGCGATTGCGGATCGCCGCTGGTACATTGGTAACCTCGTACCGTCGTGGCTCGCGTTGCCTCACGCTGCCGCCATGTCGCGAGAATGCTTCAACGAAGAACGACTCGATGTAGTGTGGCTGCAGCCGGCGTGCTTCTGCGCGCTCCATATCCTCCCGGACACGTGCAACCCGCGATGAGTCCATGGCGTCGTGCGCAAGAGCGTGTTCTTCGATTAGTGACAGCAGGTGCGGTCGGTCCACCGCATTGCTGACGACTTGCTCGAGCCGGGCGCGAACTTCCGGTCGGTCCCCGTACCGAACTGCCTCGATCAGGAGCTCGCGTAGTGATCGGCCTCCGAACTGGAGCTTCCCGACGACATCGAACACTTGGCCTCCCAAGGCGCGACGTGCCCGTTCCAGTTTCTCAAGAAGAGTCCGATAGACATCCCCTTCCCGCGTTTCCTCCGCCACAAGGTTCCAGAGATGGCAGACTTCTGTCTGGCCAATGCGATGGATACGACCGAAGCGCTGTTCCAGACGGTTCGGATTCCATGGCAAGTCGTAGTTCACCATCAAATGCGCCCGTTGCAGGTTAATGCCTTCTCCTGCAGCGTCGGTGGCAAGCAGAACCTGAACGCGGGGGTCGTGTAGGAACGCTTCTTGGGCTTCCCGGCGCGCCTCGCGGGTCATACCGCCGTGAATGGCGACGACGGCATCCGGTCGTCCGAGCAACGTGGCGATGCGCCGTTCGAGGTACGCGAGCGTATCGCGGTGCTCGGTGAAGATGACGAGTTTCTGTCGAGGGGACGGCTCGTGTCGTGGGATTGGGCCGCTCCCGTAAGGAGGCTGAGACCTCTCTCCCGCCTGGCCGCCTAAACCCGCTGGCGTGAACACCTCCGCCAGTAGATTCGAAAGCTCTTTCCACTTGGTGTCTTCGCCGCTTCGACGGATCTCGGCAGCTATTGACTGCAGGCGTTGCAGTGAGGCGATCTCGGCTTTGAGTTCCGCCCTCGTGCTCGCTGCGGTCGCTTGGTCGAGCACAGCGGTCTCCGCCGCTTCGACCTCGGCTTCAGGGGCTTCATCGAGGTCATCCACATCGTCGTCGTCGAACATTGGACCGGCATAGGCCGTCTCGAATCGCCTTTGCGGAGTGCGTTGCTGATCCGCGATCTCGTCAAGGCGGGCTTCCAAGCGTTCGCGGCGGCGCCGAAGCGAGTGGAAGATGGCGTCGGGGGAGGAAGCAAGCCGACGCTGCAGGATCGTCAGCGCGAAACCCACGGTGCCCGCGCGCTTGTCGTTGTGCAGGGCCTCGGCCCGGTTGAATTCGTCGCGCACATAGTCGGTCACTTCGTCGTAAAGCCGTGATTCGTGCTCCGACAGACGGTAGGGGACGGAATGGGCGATACGTTCGGGAACGAGTGGTCGCCCGTCGAATCTGAGTATGTTCTCCTTGACCATGCGACGCATCAGATCCGCAACCTCCACTTCGTGAACGCCGTCCCGGAAGCGTCCCTCGAAGCGGTCGGCGTCGAGCAGCGCTAGGAAAAGCTGAAAGTCCTCCTCCTTGCCATTGTGAGGCGTCGCCGTCATCAGCAGCAGGTGACGGGTCAGCCCCGAGAGGAGCTGGCCGAGCCGATAGCGCTTGGTGTATCTGATCTCTCCGCCGAAGAACGTTGCCGACATCTTGTGCGCCTCGTCGCACACGACGAGGTCATACCCGCAATCTGGTGCGGTGAGTTTGGCTTGGGTGTCTTCGTCCCGCGCAAGTTTGTCGAGCCGTGCGATGGCCAGATCGTTCTCAAGAAACCAATTGCCCGTACGCGCGGCTTCGAGCTTGTCGTTGGTCACGATCTCGAACGGGAGGTGAAAGCGCCGGTACAGCTCGTCCTGCCACTGCTCGACTAGATTGCCCGGGCAGACAACTAAGCACCGTTGAACATCGCCCCTCGCGATCAGTTCCTTGATGAAGAGCCCCGCCATGATGGTCTTTCCGGCACCTGGATCGTCTGCTAGCAGGAAGCGGAGCGGCTGACGCGGAAGCATGGCCTCGTAGACGGCAGTTATCTGGTGAGGCAGCGGCTCGACAAGTGAGGTGTGGACAGCGAGCACGGGATCGAACAGGTGGGCGAGACGGATGCGGTTCGCCTCTGCGACGAGGCGGAACAGGGCGCCGTCGCCGTCGAACCTCCAAGGTCGGCCTGCCTCTACGAGTTCCAAGCGCTGTTCGTCGTCGCGGTAAAGGACTTCCTCGGCGACTTGGCCCGACGAAGTCCTGTAGATCAGCGTCAGCGCGTCAGCACCGTGCCACTGGAGGTTGACTACGTTTACCGACTCACCGGGCTGGATGCCCCGCACGGACGTGCCAGGTAGCAGGTCTTCGAGTTTCAAAGTGTCCTCTGATCCGTCTGCTCCGTACCAGTCTAGGTGTTCCCCAATCACCTGGCGACACCCAGACCGGCGGTGCCTTCAACAGGTCTCGCTTCTGGTTTCTTGCCCGGGCCTGACGGAAACTTGCCTGCGGGAGCATTGCGGAGCCAGCCATGACCATCACCCTGTGGGGCGCCGGCACGTCCCGCACGCTGCGGCCGCACTGGGCGCTCGCCGAACTCGGCGTCGAGTACGTCTCGAAGCCCATCGGCCCGCGGACCGGTGAGACACAGACCACGGAATTCCGCGTGCTGAACCCCAAGGAGAAGGTTCCCGTCCTGGTCGACGGCGACCTCGTGCTGACCGAAAGCGCTGCCATCGTCACCTACCTCGGCGACCGTTTCGGGGGACTCACGCCTGACGCGGGGACCGTGGAGCGGGCCCGCTACATCGAGTGGCTGTCCTACATCCTGATGGAATTGGACGCACACACGCTCTACGTGATGCGCAAGCACGGCGACCTGAAGCACCTATACGGCGAAGCGCCGGCGGCAATGGACGCGGCGCGGGCGGGCTTCGAGAAGCAGTTGCGCTGGGCCCGGCCACGAATCGAGGAGGCCGGCTATCTGGTCGGAGAAGCGTTCACCGGTGTCGACATCGTGATGACCACCTGCCTGGACTGGGCGGTCGCGTACGGCTTAAAGCTGGACGAGCCCTTCCACGCCTATCGCTCGCGGCAGCACCAGCGACCCGCGTTCAAGGCGGCGATGCAGCGCAACTCGGTGTCGTAGATTCGCCGAGTCAGGGTTGGGTTTCACCGTCGTGGAAAATTACGGCCAGAAAGACCACGAATACGGCCAATTTCGGTGGTATACGGCCAAAATCACGACGAATACGGCCAATTTTCGACACATCATGGCCGTCAACGCGTTTTGCGGCCAACGTACCGCTGACAGTCGACGGACTACTCCGCCATCAGCCAATCCATGATCTTCGGGTTCTCGTCCCGGGGATAGGTGTGCGAGAGATCGGCGATCTCCCGATACACCACCTTGGCACCTGCCGCGGTCAGCGCGGCGTTCGCGGTGCGGGCCACGTCCACTGGGAACATCCAGTCCAAGGAGCCGTGCATGAGGTAGACCTTGAGCGCCGAGAGCCGTTCGCGGGTCGTGCCTTCGAGCAGCAGCGGATGGAAGCTCGCCGAACTGGGTGCCAGGTGCGTGCAGGGCGAATCCTCGCGCAAGCCGGATACATAGCAGAACGTGCCGCCGTCGCTCATGCCGGTCAGCAGCAGGCGACCGGGATCGATGTTCCAGCGGTCGCGGACCCGGGCGAGAATGCCCTCGATGTTGGGGCTGTCGATGTCGGGGCCCATCAGCGCCCAGGTGCGCTCCCGCGCGGTCGGGGAGAGTACGATCGCGCCGCGCGACCGGGCGGTGACGAGCCAGGTCATCAGGAAGTCCCGGCCGTGGCCCGAGCCGCCGTGCAGGGCGACAACGAGCGGATAGGACTCGTCGGGGTCGTAGTACTCGGGAACGTAGAGCGAGAAACCACCGCGCATCCCCCTGTCGTTCTCGGCATGCAGGATGCCGACCTCGTCGCGGGTCGTGTCCGCGTTGTCCAGTTTGCGGAGCAGCGAATCATCGTTGCGAAGACCGGGCTCCAGGAAGAAACGGCTAACCGGCGGGAGCATCGCCGCGACGGGGTACAGGGCGTAGAGGGCCCGGGTCTGCTGGCCCATGGCGCGATACGCCTGCATCGCGCCGTTGGGGTCGTCCACGGCGGCAGCCAGACCCTCGACTGCCCGGCAGACGTGCTCGGCGGCACGGACCACGTGGTCCTTGAACGGTTGGAGATGTTCGGGGAATGACGCGTCGCGGAACCGCGCGAGTCCGGTACTCACCGGGTCGCCGACATCGGCAGCCGCGTCGGCCAATGCGGGGAGATTGGGCGGGTGCAGATGGCGACCGACCCAGGATAGGGCGTCCAGCGCGGCCATGACGGGCGGCACGATGCCGCTGATGGCGTCGATCAATAGCTCGTTGTCGTCGGCCATGGGCCCACCCCCTGAACCGTCCGGGTCGACCGGATCACGCGGTCGCGTCGCTGTCGGCATTGTATTAATCTCGTTCGGGCAGCGGTAAAGGAGAGTCAGACGATATGGCGGTGAAACGGGTCTTCGACCGCGCCGAGGAGGACTTCGGCAACGTCCTCAACATGGAGCACATCAACCTGACGGTCCCCGACCAGCAGGTGGCGGCGCTGTTCTACGTCAGCGGCCTGGGTTTCACGCGGGATCCCTTCATCGACTTCGGCACCTTCAACATGTGGATCAACGTCGGCGAGCAGCAGTTCCACCTGCCCAAGCGCGACGCGCAGAAGTTCCGCGGCCACATCGGCGTGGTGGTGCCGGATCTCGACGACCTGAAGCGGCGCCTGGACTTCATTGACCGGCCGATGCAGGGCACGGAGTTCTCTCGGGAGGAAAAGAACGATCACATCGCGCTCTCCTGCCCCTGGGGCAACGACATCCGGGCGTATGGACCGGGGTTCGGCACGAGTCTCGGCATCCCGTTCGCTTCGGTCGATGTCGCGCCGGACACGGCGGAGGGCATCGCCCGCTTCTACAACGAGATCCTGGAATGCCCGGCCACGGCCGTGGATGACGAGAAGGGCAAGCGTGCGGAGGTCTCGATGGGTGCCAGCCAGCGCCTGATATTCGCCGAGACCGACGAGGAAATCCCGGCCTACGACGGCCACCACGTCGCCATCTACGTGTCGAACTTCTCGGGTCCCCACGCCGCGCTCGACGAGCGCGGTCTCATCACCGAGGAATCGGACCAGCACCAGTACCGCTTCCAGGACATCGTCGACCCGGCGAGCGGCGACGTGCTCACGGAGATCGAGCACGAGGTGCGCAGCCTCAAGCACCCCATGTTCAAGCGGAACCTGGTCAACCGGAACCCGGCCCAGTCGTTCATGAACTACACCCAGGGTCACGACGCCTTCGTGCCGTGAGTAGTCCATCCGAGGCGGTGCTCGACGGCGCACGCCTCGCGACAAGCGAACCCTACTATTTGCCGCTCGCCGACGAAGTGGCGGAATTCGAGGCTGCCTACGCTACCCGTCTGCCGGTGCTCCTAAAGGGACCGACGGGCTGCGGGAAGACGCGCTTCGTGGAGCATATGACCTGGCGCCTGTTCGGCCATGCCGATATCGACGACCACCTCGTGACGGTCTCCTGCCACGAGGATCTCACCGGCACCGACCTCGTGGGCCGCTACCTCCTGAAGGGCGACGAGACGCTCTGGCAGGACGGCCCGCTGACACGCGCGGTGCGCGAAGGCTCGATCTGCTACCTCGACGAGATCGTCGAGGCGC
>JAPOYW010000296.1:7569-9543 GCA_026706425.1 Gammaproteobacteria bacterium | reverse complement strand
TACGGCCCGGCGGCGTCGGCGCTCACCGGCACCTCGGACACGACCGGCTACGTCGGCGGCGGACCGGAGGAGGTCGGCGTCTCCATGCCGGATCCCAATGCCGGGATCACCGGCGCGCTGGCGATCGTCTCGGCACTCGAACGCCGGGACGAGACCGGTGCCGGCGACCACCTGGACGTCACGTTGTTCGAAGCGAGCGCGGCGTACGGCGTCGAAGCCTGGATGCAGTACGCCCTAAACGGGACGCAGCCGGAGCGCTTGGGCAACCGGGATCCCCACATGGCGCCCCACGGCTGTTTCCCCTGCCAAGGCGACGACGAATGGATCGCCATCGCCTGCGCAAGCGACGACGAGTGGCAAACGTTCGCCGCCCTGATCGACCCGGCGCTTGCCGGCGACGAGCGCTTCGAATCGCTAGCCGCCCGCAAGACCAACGAAGACGCGCTGGAGGAGGCGGTCGCATCTTGGACGCGAGCCCGGGACCGCTGGCAGATCACGGCGCTCCTGCAGAGCGCGGGTATCGCGGCCTTTCCGACCTTCACCTGCAAGGACATCGTCGACGACCCGCACCTGAACGCGCGGGGCTACATCGAACGCTTGGCCCACCCGGAAACGGGATCCCGGGCGCACGCGGGAATCCCCTGGCGTTTGGCGCGCCGACCGAACGGCGTGCGTTTCCCCGCACCTTGCCTGGGCGCCGACACCGAGGACGCGCTACGCGACATCCTTGGCTACGACGAGGATGGAATCAACGCGCTTCGGTTGGCGGATGTGCTGACCTAAGCGCTTGGGGAAGAGCAAGTGACGGAAAAGCCCGTGTCAATTGACCGTGGCGGTCGAGAGCCGGTTGCCTCGGATGCCGACGAGTTGTCGAGCTGGTTGGAGACGGCGTACCTATTGCGTTCTCCTAGGAACGCGCATCGCCTGCGCCTTGCTGGCGAACAGGTCGCGCGTGGCGAGGGCGAGCCAATGGATGTAGGCAAACTACGAGCACGCTTCGGGCTGTACGAAGGGTGAGTTCCGTAGGACGTCAACTCGCCTGCCTAGCAGCCTGCCGGACTTTTCGGCGCTAGCCGAAAGGTCCGGGCTGGGTGCCGGGGCGGCTTGGGCTGGGGCAAAAGACGCCGCCGCTAGGCGACGGCTTTTGTGGCGCTAGCTCGCATCTCCTTGCGAGCCCCCGGGTCCATGCGTTCGATGGCGCGGGTGAAGGCCGACGGCGCTATTCGAGCCGCGTTGCCTTTCAGATATTGCTCGATCACCTCGGGATACGCCCGCCACATTTCGCGCAGAACCCAGCCGACGGCTTTCTGCATGGGTTGGCGGCGGTCTTCGACGCAGCGATCGACCATCGGCAACACCTCGTCCGGTGGGAGGAACACCGCGTTTTTGCCGGTGTAGTGGATGAGGCTGACGATGGACACCCGCCGGGGCCAAAGCGCCTTGTCCATGTTCCAGCGTTCGAGAACGGGCATGACCGTCGTGGGGTCTGCCGCCAGGAGCCGCGAATACATCCCGCTCAACCCATCGGCATGGCACCAGTTGTCGACCCGGTCGATCCAACGCTGCATCACGGGCCAGTAGCGCCCCAGAGCCGCGTCCGGTGCCTCGCTGGCGCTCGGTACCGGCTCCGCCTCCGGCCCAGCCACGCCGACCTGCCCATGGACCAAACGCCCCGGTCGCAGGCTCCCTTTGGCGTTTGTTCCATGCGAGACGCGACCGCTTCGCGGTCGCCCCGAGAATTCGCTGCGCGAATTCTCCCGGCAGCGAGCGCCGCTGACCGCCAGGCAACAAACGGGATTTGTTCCATGGAAGGTGCCGTCCACGCGCTTTCTGACGACGGGCTGGTAGTACTCCATGGCGGCAAACAGCACGTCGCCCCACTCGCTCTCCATCCACAGGTCGTCCCAGATGGCGAGCACCGAGTCATGGTCCAGATCGTAGAAGGAAAATCCCTGCTTCACGCGACGCCGGAGG
>JAPOYW010000296.1:0-7559 GCA_026706425.1 Gammaproteobacteria bacterium | reverse complement strand
GGTACGCGGATCCCGACGTACTTCATCGACGAACCGCGGTCCTTGGCCATATGCCGCCCGAGCGCGGCATTGCCCAGCGTCTGCAATGCGAGAAGCACTTCGTCGTGGTATTGCGGGAACTTCATCGGACCACGCAATCGTAGGGGACGCCCTTGTGGCGTCCCGCTTTGACGTGCCCGAAGTCAGCCGACGACTTCGAACCGCTTGAGGTCGGGAGGCCCCGCCATCAGTCCGCGGAACTTGCCGCCCGCAGCCTTGAAGTGATCGCTGGCGCCATGCGCGGCCAATGCCGCATCGTCGTCGTAGAGTTCCATCACGGCGTAGCCCTCGTCGTCCTTGACCAGCGTGTAGAGCTGGTTGCCGGGTTCGTTGGCGCGGACCGCCGCCGCGAGTTCCAGCATCACGGACTCGAATTCCTTTTCCTTGCCGGCGGCGACGTGCAACCTTGCGAGTAGGGCAATCATGTATGGACTCTTCCAAATCGACGAGAGGGTGCGGCAGCATAACCCGACCGCGCCTTCTATCGGAACACCGGGACACCGGAAGGAATGCACCGAGACAAGCTTCTCAACCTGCTCGCCGGATACGCCGGCCGGTATCCCGACGAAGGCACCTCCCGGTTCCGGCACTTCGTCGAACGCCAGCCACGCTGTTTCGAACGCGACTGCTGGGACGACGGGCACATCACCGGCTCCGCCGTAGTCCTCGACCGCGCCGGCACCTCGATGCTGATGACCCACCACGCCAAGCTCGGCCGCTGGCTGCAACTCGGCGGTCACGCCGACGGCGACCCAGACCCGCTGGCGGTGGCATGCCGGGAGGCCATAGAGGAATCCGGGCTCACGGTTGAGCCAATTCGGGAAGAGATCTTGGATCTCGACATTCACGTCATTCCGAAGCGCGGCGAGGACCCGCCCCACTGTCACTACGATGTCCGGTTCCTGCTCGGGGCTGATCGACACACCCCGCTCAGGGTTACCGGGGAGTCGCTGGCACTGCGTTGGGTGCCTCTAGGTGAAATAGAGACCCTGACGACCGAGGAGTCGATTTTGCGGATGGTCAGGAAGTGTCTGGACTAGGGTGGTCTCAGAGCTGGCGACCACATCGGTCGTCGTTGATCGGCCAGCGGGCGTCTTCATACGCCTGGACTAGCGTCACGCGGCGGCTGCCAGCGGGTGAGGTGTTGATCCCTCTAACGATCCGAGCCCTTGACCCAACCCTGCACGCGTCGCCAGGTTCGGCCCACGCCGCCGCTCTTGATGAACTCCTCGGTCAAGGTGGCGCGTTCCGACGAGAAGTTGCGCCAGAGCGCGTCCACGTAGGGTCGGCTCGACGTCGACAGCGTGCGGTAGAAGCCGTCGCGGTTGATGTCGCCGAGCGCTTCGCGGTAGTGGTCGAGGACGTGGCGGTTGACGAGGGATCCGGCGACACGGACGGTTGACAATGCCCCGGTGCCGACCTTGCCGATCTTCTCCAGCGTCCCGAGTGTCATCAGTCCCGAGATCGCCAGGGGACTCACGCCTTCGCCTTTGGCGGTCGACCGGATGCGCTCCCAAAGGCGGTCCAGATCCTCCTTGGGCAACACCGCCGAAGGGTCGATCTCGGAGACCGATTCCCGGGTTTGGCGGATGGTCTCCTTTAGCCCTTCCACCGAGAGGGGCGGCGTGTCGAGTGACTGGGCGGTCTTCTGACTGTCGGAGGCGACTGCGTCCAGGAGATCGTCGGCTTGCTGAATGGCGCTGGCATCGTCGATGACGCCGCGCGCTTCGAGATCCTCCGCCAGCTCCTTCAAGTAGGCCTTGGAGCCGTAGGCGATGTCGCCGACGAGGGCGAGCAGCAGCATCGGGGAGACGTGGAACGTGGCCAGTGTCGCGAGGTCGACGAAGTTGCCGACCGTTTTCCTTGCGACGAAGTTGTCGACCCGCGGCGGGCTGGGACGGTGGTCGGGGTCGACGCCGGCCATGTCTTCCGCCATGAAGTCGAGCATCTGGCCGATGAAGACCTGGTAGGTCTTGGCGTTGCGGAACGACTGGGGTACGAGGAGCACCGCGGATTCGCGCAATGTACCGCCAACCACGCCGGCGGTGCCGCGGATGGCCCGCTCGGGCAGCGACAGGCCGTAGAGCAGGTAGTCGCGGATGCTCGACGGACTGGGCGCCTCGCCGGACTCGACGAGCTCCTTGCCGCGAGTGCCTTCGGTGTCTTCGCTCATCGGCTGCCCTAGTCGGTGGACTCGCGGTAGCCGGTCGCCAGCGATTTCTCGAAGCGAGCGAACGCTGCGTCCAGCATGGCCAAACGCTCGGTCTTCGTGTCCGTCGGCAGGAAGGAGTGCGCCAGGCAGTCCCGTGAGATCGTCTTGATGTCGTCGTAGGCGAGGTCGTAGCGCTCGACGGCTTTGACGTATTCCATGGTCAGGTTCGAGCGGCTGACGCCCTCGTCGTCGGTGGTCAGACACACCGGCACGCCAGCGCGGCGATAGAGTTCGAAGGGATGCGCGTCGTCGCGCACGCCGAGGATGCTCTCGTTGCTGGTCAGGTTGACCTCGACGAGGATCTCCTCGTTGCGCATCTGCTCGACCAGGCCCACCAGGTCCCGCTCCCAGGCAATGGAGATGCCGTGGCCGATGCGCCGGGAATGGCCCTCGTCGATGCTGCGCCGGATGCGGTCCCACATCGACGCCAACGGCGCATATCGCAACGTCAGTTCGCCCGCATGCAGGGTGATGGCGGGCTTGTCGAAGCGCTCCCAGAGATAGTCGAGGATCTTCATCTGGTCGTCGAACTGACGACGGGAGGCCGGGTGATCCTCGGGGGCGACGATGTTCAGGCCCACGACGCGTTCGTCCGACTTCATGGCCGTGAACGTAACGATGGCGTTGCGGAAGAACCGCTCCGTCGGGCCGGTGCGCAGGAGCGAGCCGATGTAGGCCACGGCGGTTTCGGTTTCCGGCTCGCCCAAGGCCGGCGAGATGCCGAGTTCCCGGGACGCTTCGGCTTCGAGTTCGTCGACGTACTCGGTGAACGAGCGACCGATCGCCGGGTCTTCGATGAGGGTTTCGAACGGGGCCAGGCTGCCGGGCAGGTCGTCGAGGTCGAGTTCGTGGAAGATCTCGTAGAACCGCCCCCAGGTCGCCCCCGGCACCGGGGTCATCATCAGTTCCACGTAATTGACGTTCTGGTAGCGGTTGCGGCGGATTATCTCCGCGAGAACCTGGGCCTGGGTCCGACGGGCGGAACCCAACCGGGAGAACGTCTGGAAGAAGTGGTGGTGGCCGTCGCCGGTATTCGGATACCAGCCGCGCATGCTGACCGTCTCGAAGAACGCCTTCAGCATGGCCGAGTCGGCTTCCAACTGGTCGAGGCTGACGGTGTGTTCTTCCTCGCTGGCGGTAAACCCCCTGCTCCTCGGGTCGTAGCGGAGTCCCTTCGCCCGGGCCTCGTCGATCACGTAGTCGCTGTAGACGGCGCCGCCGGCGTGATTGTGCAGATCCGCGCCCTTGGGAAAGCGCCGCAGGAACGCGATCAGTTCCGGCCGTGTCCGCTTGGCCAGTTCGAAACGCTCGGCGGGCGTGCCGGCGTCGGGATGCCAGAACAACCGGTCGTCGTCCGCAACGGCGGGCTGGCCTAGCGTCACAAAGGCACCCGCGACGGCGATCGCGGTGACGAGTCGCATCATCAAGCCTCCCGGTAGATTTGACCGCGCCGGCGAACCGGTTCGAGCAGCGACAGATCGCCGGACGGCACTTCGTAGCCTTCGGGGAACGGCGGCCTGGCCCCCACGCCGATCGCCTCGAGAACGCGGTCGTCCCGGTAGTAGCAGGTAACGGTCTGCATCGCGAGGGTGCGCATGAAGTGGGGTTCGCGCTCGCGGACGGCGTCGACGAGGGCTTGCCGGGTTGCCGGGTCGAGGGATGCGAAGGCTTCACCTTGGGATTCGAAGGCTTCGGCATCGAGTTGGTCCAACTCGGCGCGCAGGCCGTCGAGCGTATGGCCCTCGGTTTCGCGAATGTAGCCAAGCACGTCGACATCCGCGGCACTTGGCCGCTGTCCGTCCTCGCTTGCCGGAACAATGAGGTCCAGCACGATCGCCAGGATGCGCCGATGATCGTCGTTCAAGGGGTTGTCAGTGCCGATGATTTGGGTCTGGGTCATGGCCGGTTGTACGCTCGTCGGCTGGAAAATCTCGCGTCCTGCCGCGCCTCATCGTTTCTGAGGTGGTGGAGCTTGAGGGTGCGGAAGTAGACTTTCAAGGCGTCGGAGGAGTCAGTCGAACAACTCCGCCAAGCGCCGCTTCATCGAGTCGGCGATGTAGAGTGCCACGGCCTGGATCGTGGTGGTCGGATTCACGCCGCCGGAGGTCACGAAGACGCTGCCGTCGACGATGAACAGGTTGCGCACGTCGTGGCTGCGGCCCCATTCGTTGACGACGGAACGCTCCGGATCGGTGCCCATTCGGGCCGTGCCGAGCAGGTGCCAGCCCGCCATGCGGATCGGGGAGGGCGCCTTTTGAATCTTCCAGGCGCCAGCCGCCTCCATGGCCTCGGCACCCCTGGCGAGGCCGTGGTCTAGCATGCGCCGGCTGTTCTCGCTCAAGGTGTAGCTGATCTTCGGCGACGGGATGCCGTTCGAGTCGGTGAGTTCCGGGTCGAGGGTCACCCGGTTGTGCTCTTCCGGCAGGTCCTCGCAGCAGATGCCTAGGTGGATGTTGCGGCCGAAGAGCCGGTCGAAGGCGTCGTGGTGGCCCGCGCCCCACGGGATCGTGCCGTGGGCGATGCCGCCCCGGGCGGTGCCGACGGGTGGTCCGCCGCGGGTGATCTGCATGTTGTAGCCCCGCACGAACCCGCGCGAGGTATCCGTCTCGTAGAACTCCTGGCTCAGGATGCAGCAGCCCTGCGGGCCGAAGTTCGACCCGAGCGGTTCGTCGAAGTAGCCGGCCACCGCGCCCCAGGGGTGCAGCATGAGGTTGCGGCCGACCAACCCGGAACGGTTGGCGAGCCCGTTCGGGAACCGCGCCGACGTGGAGTTGAGAAGCAGCCTCGGCGTGCCGACGCCGTTGCAGGCCACCACGACGACCTCGGCGCGCTGATGGCGTTCGTTGCCGTCGGCGTCGAAGTAGGTCACGCCGGTGGCCATGTCGCGGTTGTCGACGGTGATTTCCCGAACCCGGCAATGGGTCCGGAGTTCGACCCCGGCGCGCTCGTTCATGGGCCAATAGGCGATGTCGGCGCTGCTCTTGGCCCCCTGGGCGCAACCGGTGTTGCACGGTCCGAGGTTCAGGCACTGGCCCCGGCCGTTGTGCGGGCGGGTGATGATGGCGCTGTCGGACGGCCACCAGTGCCAGCCGAGCTTGTTGAAGCCGCGACCCATGGTTTCGCCCATGCGGCCCATCGGGAGGTGCGGCAACGGCGGCCGGTGGGCGGGAACGGCGGGATCGCCTGCCAGCCCGGCGACGCCGATGTTGTTGTCGTTCTCGGCGAAGAACGGTTCCAGCGTGGCGTAGTCGATGGGCCAGTCGTCGGCGACGCCGTCCAGGCTCTTGACGCGGAAGTCGGAGGGGTGGAAGCGGGGGAAGTGCGCCGAGTAGAGGATGGTGCTGCCCCCGACGGCGTTGAAGTTGAGGATCGCGATGGGCGAGTCGTCGTCGTTGATTGGGTAGTCGGCGGGACGCTTGCGAAGGTTCGGACTGACCTGCATCTCCTTGGCGGCGCGCCTCTCCCAGTCGCGCCCATTGCTCGGGTACTCCGCCGGGTTCATCCAGCCGCCCTGTTCCAGGCAGACGATCCGCATGCGGGTCTCCGCCAGGCTCCAGGCCACGGCGGCGCCCGAAGCACCCGCCCCGACGATCAGCACATCGACAACTTCGTCCGCCATGACTCCCTCTCCGCAGATCTACTCTATTGTTCGGTGTTTCGGTCGGGAAGACTAGCGCGTCTCGTGGGTACACGAGCCGTCAAGGAGCAGATTCGGGCCGTTGTCCGTTGCAACCTGTGTGTAAGCGTCAAGGGCACTCAAGGAACCTAGCGCGTCTCGCGGGTACCCGAGCGCGTCTCGTGGGTACACGAGCCGTCCAAGAGCGATTCGCGGCGCCTTCTGAGAAACTTGGTTCAAGTGTGCAGATGGGCGCTCGTCAAGAACGCTAGCGGGGATCCAGTTACGGCCGGTAGTCGTGGGTCGAGCGCGGGCTGTGTCGCTGCCGTGCTCGGTCAGCGTCGGTCAAGAGACGCGCGGTGGCTGTGGTAGGCTCCGAAGCGAGTGCAACGGAGTTCTGTTCGAATGGCGAATGGGGCGGCGGCGGTTCGCAAAGGCAACGAGCTGTTGGATCGCATAGGCGTGATAGCCCGCGCGTCAGAGATTGACGAAGTGGCGCTGCAGCGCGTTCAGGTTGAAGCGCGGGCGCTGATGGCTACGGATGCCGCAGCGGCGAACGGAGTGATGGGGACCGTAGCGGCAATCCGGGGCGACATCTCCGAAGTGCGAAATCGGTATCGCATCGCCTTGGGAATTGATCGACGGGAGATCGTGTGGTGCAACTACTCGACGTCGCTCGCGATTGTGGACGAGCATTTGGATTCGCTAGCTGCAGCGAAGGAAGGGCTCGACTCATACCCGGGTGATCCGAACCTCCTACTGCGTGCCATTGAGGCCGCTGCGGAGTCGGCGAATTTCCTGGAGGCGGACGCGTTGTGCCGACGTTGGGAGACTGTGGTACCGGATCGGCCGTACCCATTGCGGGAACGAGTGCGCAAGCTGGCCGAGGCGGTGGAAAGCGGATTGATGACCGAGGAAGGGGCGCGTGGGGTTATCGAAATGCTCACGGCGATCCAGCGCGAGGAGGGGGTGCAGACGGCCAGCGCGGAGATTCGCGTGAATCCGCAGGGCTTTCTCTATGATCGTGGCGTACGTTGCACGGCGGAAAAGGCGTCCGACATGAACTGGCGGATGGCGGGGGAGATGGCCGCGCGCATGGACTTGTGGACCGGCGGGTCGAGTGTGTTTTCTGCAGGCTTCGTGGGCATGGTCGATGCCGGTAACGGCTAGACAGATTCTGGAAGCTGCTGAGGAGTTGGCGGACGGGGAGCGCGAGGTGGATTGGCGGAACGCCGCGAGCCGTGCTTACTACGCAGCGTTCCACCGCTGTCGCCAATTGGTCGTCGAGGAGCGTTTGCCGCTTGGAGAAGGTGCTCCGGCCCATGTGGCGGTGATCGATGCCTTGGTAGAAAACCTGAATCCGGGACCGCTCAAGCGCTTGGGATTCATGCTCAGGGGCTGCCGTGATCGTCGTGCCGACGCCGACTACGAGATCGATGCGTCGTTCTCGAGGCAAGTCGGCCGATCCGTGGTCACCGATTGCCGGCGGATTCTGACCGAAGCCGACCGGGTATAACGCTCGAGTTGCTCTTAGCCACCTCGGCACCATGTCAAAGGCATGAAACAGATCATCGACTTCCTTCCGGTCGTCGCCTTTTTCGGCGTCTGGCTGGCGACGGGCCGCGACATCTACTATGCGACGGCCGCGCTGATGGGGGCGGCCGTGATCCAGCTCGCCGTGTTCAAGCTCAA
>JAPOYW010000187.1 GCA_026706425.1 Gammaproteobacteria bacterium | reverse complement strand
AAGATCGGCGACCGGCTCTACGTCGTCACGGGCTACGGCATCGCCGCCGCCGTCACATGGACCGACATCGCGACGAAGCGTCTCTACATCACGGGGACCGCCAGCTACCACGAGCATTTCACGCCGGATCACAGGCTGCCGCCCGGCCAGGCGGCGGGAGAAGGCTGCGTCACCGTGACTTGGCTGCAGCTAACCCGCCACCTTCTCGAACTGACCGGTGAGGTGCGCTACGCCGACGAACTCGAGCGCACGACCTACAATGCCCTCCTCGCCGCGCAGTCGCCCCGTACCGGCGAAGTGACCTACTTCGTGCCCCTCGTCGGACGCAAGCACTACAACGGTCACGACGCCAAGCTCGATCCCCCGATTTCCTGCTGCTCGAGCAGCATTCCCCGGGGCATCGCATTGATCCCGACCTTCGCGTCGGGCACCTTGAACGGCAAGCCGGCGCTGCTGCAGTACATTCCGGGCAAGCACGTGCTGCACTACACAAGCGGCAACGACCAGGGGAAGGTCACACTGCGCGTCAGTGGTGACTATCCCCGCAGAGGCGACTTCGAGGTTGAAGTGGAATTGGAACAGACGGCCCAGTTTGCACTCGTGCTGCGAGCGCCCGCTTGGGCACCCGGATTCGAGGCGATCGTCGGTGGTATGACCTACCGCCCTTCGGCCAGTCGCCTGATCGAGATTGAGCGGGTCTGGTCGCCGGGCGACAGGGTGCGGGTGAAGATCCCCCTGGTGATTCGCCAGGTTCCCGACGGCGACGCGACCGGAAGTTCATTTGCCTTTGTGAGGGGGCCGCAGGTTCTCGCCACGGATACGGCAATCGAAGAAAATGGCATCCCGGAATCGTGGTGGGGCGACACCCCCTACACGCAAGTAGTCGAACAGAACGGCATCGAAAAGGCATTCCGCTTGGTGACCCTCGCGGACGCGGGCCAGAACAAGGAGGAATACGCGGTGCTCCACGAAGACGTCGAGGCGATCGACCCCACATGAACCCTGCCGCTCGCTTCCTGCTCATTTCGGCGCTGTTCAACGTCGGAGTCTCGCTGGCGCAGGAACGGCCAAACGTCCTGTTCATTGCGGTCGATGACCTGAATCACTGGGTTGGCCATCTCGATGGGCATCCGGGAACCTTGACCCCGAACATCGACCGTCTTGCCGGTCGGGGAGTGACGTTCTCTCGCGCCTATGCAGCGGCACCGCTGTGCAATCCGTCGCGGGTCAGCCTGCTCACGGGTGTCATGCCGGCGCACTCGGGTATCTACGGCAATTTCGAGACGCTTCGCGAGCAGCTACCGGATGCCATCACGCTGCCGCATTACTTTCGCCAGAATGGCTATACCGTCAAAGGAGGCGGGAAGATCTTCCATCGCGGCCCGGAGGATGGGGAAGCCTGGGACGAGTATTTCCCCGCCGAAAAAAAGTCGAAGGGGCCCGAACAGAAGACGGCCGAGGGAAAGAAGACTCCGCAAACCGGCATGTGGGCACCCTGGGGGCCATCGACTTCCGACAGCGCGATGTCCGACGCCAGGATTGCCGATCGTATCGTCACCGAGCTCAAGGGTGAGCACGAAAGACCATTTTCGTCGCCTATGGCACCTACAAGCCGCATTTGTCTTGGAATGTCCCTCAACGTTATTTCGAAATGCACCCGCTGGAGTCGGTGGTACTGCCGACGGTGATCGAAAATGATCTCGCCGACATACCGCCCTTCGGCCGCAGGCTTGCGGTCCAGGTATTGGACACTTCGAACAACCGCAACCACGCGGCGGAAGGCGGCGACCATGCCAACGCACTTCGCTACAACCAGTGGCGCCCGGCCGTGCAGGGCTACCTCGCAAGCATCACGTTTGCCGACGCGCAGGTCGGGAAAGTTCTTGATGCACTGGCGAATTCACCCCAGCCGACAATACGATCGTCGTGCTCTGGGGAGATCACGGCTACCATCTCGGGCAGAAGGAACACTGGCGCAAGCACACGCTGTGGGAGGACGGCCTCCGGGCAACGCTGGTGATCTCGGCGCCTGGGTTTGGCAGCAATGTCCGCAGTGACCGCGTCGTCAGCCTTCTGGATCTGTATCCAACACTGGTCGAACTCGCGGGTCTCGAGCCACGCGAGGGTATGGATGGGCAATCCATCGAGGCGTTGCTGCGGGAGCCGGACCTACCCTGGCCTCGGGCGGCGGTCAGCACCTATGGCTTTCAGAATCACTCGATACGCACCGAACGCTGGCGATACATCCGCTACCACGACGGGACCGAAGAGCTCTACGACCACGACGTGGATCCGAACGAGTGGACCAATCTTGCCTTCGCTCCCGTCGCGGACGAATATCGCGAGGTTATTGATCAACTCGCCCGGAACCTTCCGGAAATCAACGTGCCCGCTCCGGTTCGAGACTAAGGGATCCGTCTCAGGGCGAATACCAGATCGGCGAGGTGTAGGCGCGCTCTTGCGTCACCATCGGAATCCCGTCCGGCAAGTCCGTCAATCCAAAGAACTTCGCATCGTACGCCGTCCAACGCGGTGTCGGGATTTCCAATACGCGCAAGTAGTAGACGGCGAGTGCGTTCCTCTTGAAATCGGGATCCGTCCATACGACAGCCAATTCCGCGTCGCCGATGCTGTTCGTGTAGGAGGCATCCTTCACGTCGACCGTATTGCCCCACGGGACTGACGTGGCCCTCGGCGTCTTCTTCCCGGCCATCCGACAGGGCCACGTTGTAGATCTTCGCGTGCAGCTCGCCGTCAGTGTCCCGCCAGCCCTTGATCACCTGCACCCGGTCCAGGTTCGCGCCATCGGGATCTTTCACGGCCCGGATCAGGAAACTCGGCGCTCTCTCGCCAGGCGCCTAGGCAAGGTCGCCGCCCATCGGCACTCCCTTGGCGTATCCGATTCGAGCGAGGTCTGGCCGCATGGCATCGTCGGGCACATAGTCCCAGCCACCGAAAAATCGAACCATCATGCGGGGCCGGTCGACGCATAGACTTCCCGGCGACGCATCGCGCTGAATAGCGCTTCCCGCGTGTTCTCGGTTGCCCAGACCGCGGCATAGCCAGCGGCGTTGCTCTGCCAATTGGCCACGGCGCGATACGGGCGGAGTGGGTCTTTGTCGCTGGACGCCGCAGAGTTCTCCGGGATATGCTCCGCCGCCCCGTGAGGTGCCGGTGAGGAATCCGGGGTACGCTCACCCTCGTCTCGGCGAATGGCCGCGCAAGGAGTCCAACGATGCAGACGCTGCAAACGGTCTTGTTGATCTTGCTGCTCATCGATGCCATTGCGTTGGGGGCGATCGTGCTCCTGCAGCAAGGCAAGGGCGCCGACGTCGGTGCGGCGTTCGGCTCGGGCAGCGCGAACACGGTCTTCGGCAGCGCGGGGTCCACTTCGTTCCTGACCAAGATGACGGTGTATCTGGCGAGCGGGTTCTTCGTGATCGCCTTCGGTCTGGCGTACACGGCCAAGGAGATTGCTGTCGACCTGCGCACCGAGGGCATGGCGGACTTCTCGGACTTCGAGACACAGATCGACGAAGATTCCGAGCCGCTGCCGGCGGACACCGAGACGGACTCCGATCTCCCCGATGTATAATCCCGCGCCCCGCCGAGTTGGGCGGGACGTGCCGAAGTGGTGGAATTGGTAGACACGCTGCCTTGAGGGGGCAGTGGACTTGCGTCCGTGGAGGTTCGAGTCCTCTCTTCGGCACCATTTGAGATTCCTGGTATTCCTTAGTCGTTCATCCGCGACCGGCGGAGTCGTGGACGCCGAGACCCTTCCTTCGGTGCATGGTATGTTGACTCGTGCCTTTCCCGACTGCCGAGGTCTTGCCGCCATGCCCCTGCGACCGGTAGCAGCCGAACATCGACAAACCGGTTACGTGCCGTCGCCGATTCTCGATCCGCCGGAGGCCCTCGGCCTGCCGCCGCTGACGCGCGACTTCGACACCGCCAAGCAGCACCTGTCGGAGTACGGCATGTGCTTCGTGCCGGATGTGCTCAACA
Source organism: Gammaproteobacteria bacterium (assembly GCA_026706425.1). Lineage (GTDB taxonomy): Bacteria > Pseudomonadota > Gammaproteobacteria > Pseudomonadales > Azotimanducaceae > VXYL01. Next base: position 5,612 of record JAPOYW010000187.1, on the reverse strand, counting down.
GATCGGAGATCGAACGCCTCCGCACCGCACTCGACGAGCAGGCGGCTGCGGAGCGGAACCTCGGCGACCTGGCGCCACCCGGCGCGCACGGCAACAAGCAGAGCATCTCCAACATGGTCAACAAGGGCCGCGTGTTCCTGGACCTGGTCGAGCGTCGCGAGACCGACGAACTGGCGGGGTTCCTGCTCGGTCGCTCGTTCCTCGTCTCGAGCATCACCGGTGGCATGTTCCATGCGCCCACCACCGAGCCACAGGCCTTGCACCGCGACCAGGGTTTCGTCCCGGCGATGGCGGAGTTCCCCGCCGCGTGCAACCTGTTCTGGCTGATCGACGACTTCACGTCGGAGAGCGGGAGCACGCACGTCGTTCCGGGCAGTCATCGGTGGCGTCCGGAGTACCAGATCAAGGCGCCGCCGCGGGAGATGTCTGTGCAGGTCGAGGTTCCCGCCGGCAGCGTGTTCGCCTGGGAAGGCCGGATCTGGCACGGCCTCGGGGTCAATACCAACGGCGAACCCAGGCGCAGCATCACGACGTATTTCTGCATGCCGTGGATGCGCCAGCAGGAGAACTGGGGCGTGTCCTGCCTGCAGGAAGTGCTCGACGAAGCGAGCCCGAAGCTGCGCGCGCGCCTCGGCTTGCGTATCTACGGAACGCTGGGCGGTGTGAACGGGACGAGGACGGGTGCCGAGTCGGGAGGGTTCGGCAACGCGGACGTGGCGTTTCCGGACTACATCATCGGCGAAGGGGGTAGTCTGCACCCGCTCAGGCGCGTCTCGCGAGACGAGAACCGATAGTCGTCGCCGCCGCCGACCGGGAGGTTTCGGCGCTCCCGCAGGGCACTTGCTGTCCCCAAGTCGCCTACCTATAATCCCGCGACCTGATGCGGGGTGGAGCAGTCTGGTAGCTCGTTGGGCTCATAACCCGAAGGTCGTAGGTTCAAATCCTGCCCCCGCTACCAAGCATGGTGGCGGTGCCGCAAGGGGCGGCACCGTAACATGACCCGGTGCAATTGACCGGGCACTAACGGTAAACGCACGCCGCGTCAGCGAGATGGGGCGTGCCTGATCGTCTTCGGATGGGCATTGCTGCCCATTTTTTGTATGTGAACGAGAGGAACTGCGCAAGGCAAACGCCATGACGCGGAAGGAACGGGACTTGGAAGCGCTGTTGACGCCGACGGTGCGAGCACTCGGCTGCGAGATCTGGGGGATCGAATACCGCCCCCGGGGCCGCAACTCGACGCTGAGACTCTATATCGACTCGGCGGAGGGAATCGGCATCGATGACTGCGAACGGGTGAGCCGGCAGGTCAGCGCGCTGCTCGATGTCGAGGATCCCATCGTCCACTCGTACCGATTGGAGGTGTCCTCGCCGGGCATCGACCGGGTGTTGTTCCGCCGCGAACAGTACCTGGCCAACGTCGGCGAGCGGGTCGACGTGCGCCTTGCGTTTCCGTTCGACGGTCGCCGCCGCCTGGCCGGTCGACTGGCCGGCGTCGACGGTGAGGACATCGTCGTCGAGGTGGCGGAGGACGAAGAGGTCGTGCTGCCGTTCCAACAGATTCAACGTACCCGTCTCGTATTCCAAGGCCTCTCCGGCTAAAGGCGTGCCGGTGAAGAGAAGCGACTCGGGACTAGAGGAATCGCAATGGCGGAGATGAACAAAGAAGTACTGATGGTCGTGGAGTCCGTCTCCCACGAGAAGGGCGTCTCCAAGGACGTGATCTTCGAGGCCATCGAACAGGCGCTGGCGACGGCGACCCAGAAGAGGTACCGCGAGAACGCGAGGTTTGCGGTGAGCATCGACCGCGACTCCGGGGACTACGAGACCTTCCGGGTCTGGGAGGTGATCGATCCCGACCGGGAACTGGAGGAAGGCGAAGAACCGAACCCGGATGCGGAATTGACTCCGGAAGAAGCCGCGGAGAAGGATCCGGCGCTCGGCATCGGCGACTTCTACCGGATTCCGGTGGAGTCGGTGGAATTCGGCCGTATCGCGGCGCAGACCGCCAAGCAGGTCATCGTGCAGAAGGTGCGGGAAGCCGAGCGTGCCCGGGTCATCGCCATGTACGAGCCGCGCGTCGGCGAACTGGTCAGCGGGTCGGTCAAGAAGACCTCGCGCGACAGCGTCATCGTGGATCTCGGCAACAACGCCGAAGCGATTCTCACCCGCGAGAACCTGATTCCCCGGGACAGCTTCCGGATCGGCGACCGGATTCGCGCGCTGCTGGTGGAAGTCCGCCCGGACCTGCGGAGCCCGCAGCTCGTGCTCACCCGAACCACGCCGCAGGTGCTCATCGAGCTGTTCAAGATCGAGGTGCCGGAGATCGCCGAGGACGTCATCGAGATCCGCTCGGCGGCGCGGGATCCCGGCTCCAGGGCCAAGATCGCCGTCAAGACCAACGACGGTCGGATCGACGCCGTGGGCGCCTGCGTCGGCATGCGAGGCTCGCGTGTGCAGGCCGTGTCCGGCGAACTGGCCGGGGAGAAGATCGATGTCGTGCTCTGGGACGAGGATCCGGCGATTCTGGCGGTCAACGCGATGTCGCCGGCGGACGTGAAGTCCATCTTCAAGGACGAGGACACCCACACGATGACCATCGCGGTGGAGGAGGACAATCTCGCCCAGGCGATCGGACGGGGCGGCCAGAACGTCCGGCTGGCCACCGAGTTGACGGGCTGGAACCTCAAGGTGATGGACGAGGAAGAAGCCGCCCGGAAGCAGGAGGAGGAGTCGCGCGGCTACGTCGAGTATTTCATGAAGGTCCTCGAAGCAAACGAAGACGTGGCAACCGTGCTCGTCGAAGAAGGATTCACGGACGTCGAGGAGGTCGCCTACGTCCCCATCGAAGAGTTGACGAACATCGAGGATTTCGACCGCGAACTGGTCGACGACCTCCGAAACCGCGCCCGGGACGCCCTGTTGGAGATGGAGATCTCGGGGGAGGCGCCCGGTACGCCGGCTGCCGACCTCTTGGAGATGGAGGGCATGGACAACCCGCTCGCCTTCAAGCTCGCCGCCGCAGGGGTGGTGACGATGGAGGATCTCGCCGAGCTGTCCATCGCGGACCTGCTGGAGCTCAACGACGAGGTCGACGAAGAACGCGCTGCCGAACTGATCATGACCGCCCGCGCCCCCTGGTTCGAGGACTCGGAACCGGAGGAAGCTCCCGTCGGAGACGCGCATGGTTGACGTCACGGTAGGACAACTCGCGACGACGCTGAAGCGACCTTCCGACGACCTGCTGAAGCTCATGCAGCAGGCCGGGCTCCCCCACGAGCGGGACGACGAAATCGTCTCGGACGAACAGAAGACGCAGCTCTTGAGTTTCGTTCGCCGCCGGCAGACGGACCGGGCGGAGCAGCAGAAGCAGATCACCGTACGCCGCCGCAACGTCAGCACCCTCCGGACCGGCAAGGGCGGTCGAGGCACCGCGGTCAAGGTGGAGACCCGCAAGAAGAAGGTTTTCGTCCGGCGCCCGCCCGCCGATGAGACGGTCGCTGAACCGGCGGCCCGTGCCCCCGCCGCCCGCACCCAGGCCCAGATCGAAGCGGAACGCATTCGCGAAGAGGACTTGAAACGCAAGACGGCGGAGGAGGAAGCGCGCCGTCAGGAGGCACAGCGCAAGGCCGAGGAGGAGGAGCGCCGACAAGCCGAAATTGCCGCCAAGGTCAGGGCCGAAGAAGAAGCCCGGGAGGCGGCCAAGAAACGCGCCGAGGCATCACCCGAGGCTGTCGCGAGGGCGGCGGCGGAAGCGGCGGCCAAGGCGCAGGCCGAAGCGCGCGCTGCGGAGAGCGGCAATCGTCGAGCGCCCGGACGAGCGGGAGCGCGTCATCGCGACCGTGTCGCCCGGGAGGACGATTTCGGCGATGGCAGGGTTCGGCGCCGCGAATTGTCGCTGAAGCACGAGTCGAGGCGGGCCAAGCGGCGCCATCTCACCGTGGAAAAGCAGGGCGGAGAGTTCGAGAAACCCCAGGAGGTCATCGTCCGGGAGGTGGAAATCGGCGAGATGGCAACCGTCGGCGAACTGGCCCAGAGCATGAGCATCAAGGCCGGCGAGGCGATCAAGACCCTGATGGGCATGGGTGTCATGGCCACGATCAACCAGGTCCTCGACCAGGATACCGCCGTCCTGCTGGTCGAGGAGATGGGCCACAGGGTCAAGCTCGTCGTCGAGGACGAGGTGGAGCTGGATCTCGAGAAGTCGCTGCAGGTCGAGGGCGAACGCCACCCGCGCCCGCCCGTCGTCACGGTCATGGGCCATGTCGATCACGGCAAGACCTCGCTGCTCGACTACATTCGCGATACCCGGGTCGTTGCCGGCGAGGCCGGGGGCATCACCCAGCACATCGGGGCCTACCACGTCCAGACCGAGCACGGCGAGATTACGTTCATCGACACGCCCGGCCATGCCGCCTTCACGGCCATGCGGGCACGGGGTGCCAAGTCCACGGACGTGGTGATCCTGGTCGTGGCCGCGGACGATGGCGTGATGCCGCAGACGGAGGAAGCCGTTCAGCACGCCCATGCAGCCGATGTTCCGCTGGTCGTCGCGGTCAACAAGATGGACTTGGACGGGGCCGACCCTGAACGGGTCAAGAACGAGCTCAGCGCACTCAACGTGATCCCGGAGGATTGGGGCGGCACGGTCCAGTTCATCGAGGTTTCCGCAGAGACCGGTGAAGGCATCGACGCCTTGCTGGAAGCCGTGATACTGCAATCCGAACTCCTGGAACTCTCGGCGGTGCCCGAGGCGCCTGGCCAGGGCGTGGTCATCGAGTCGCGCTTGGACCGCGGCCGCGGACCCGTCGCGACGTTGCTGGTGCAGAACGGAACCTTGAAGCGCGGCGATGTCATCGTTGCCGGCGAGTGCTTCGGCCGGGTTCGGGCGTTGACCAACGAACGCGGCGAGAACGTCGACGACGCGCCTCCGTCCGCACCAGTGGAAATGCTCGGCCTGAACGGGACGCCGGAGGCCGGCGACGAGTTCTCCGCGGTCGCCGGAGAACGCCAGGCCCGCGAGGTGGCGGACTTCCGCGCCGGGCGTAGCCAGGCGCAACGCCACGCCAGCCAGAAGGTGGCGTCCTTCGAGAGCATGTTCGCGAGCTTGGGCCAGGGCGAAAAACGGGTGCTCAAGCTCATCGTGAAGGCCGACGTGCGGGGATCCCTTGAAGCGATCACCAAGGCCTGTTCCGACATCGGCAACGACGAAGTCTCCGTAAACGTCCTGGCATCCGGTGTCGGCGCCATCACCGAGTCGGACGCCAACATGGCGATGACCTACGGTGCGGCCATTTTCGGCTTCAACACCCGGGCCGACCGCGCTGCCAAGGACATCATCGAACGCGAATCCATCGACCTGCGCTACTACAGCGTCATCTACGAGTTGCTCGACGACATCAAGGCGATTCTCGAGGGCATGCTTGCACCGGAGATCCGCGAGGAGATTCTCGGCGTGGCGGAAGTTCGCGAGGTGTTCCATTCGCCGCGGTTCGGCCAGATTGCCGGCTGCATGGTGGTGGACGGCACCGTGGCGCGGAACAGGAACATCCGGGTGCTACGCGACAACGTCGTCATCTTCGAGGGGGAACTCGAGTCCCTGCGCCGCTTCA
>JAPOYW010000197.1 GCA_026706425.1 Gammaproteobacteria bacterium | reverse complement strand
CGCTTCTGCTCCTTCAGCGTGAGCCTCACGTCGGGCATTTTCCTGACGATGTCGAGCTTGTCGCACAGCTCCGTGTAGAGGATTTCATCGTGGATCAGAACCCCGCCTGAGGTGGCACGGTTGATGTTCCCCCTCAGGGCGTCGAGACGTGCCTCGTTCAGTTGGCGCTTCCACTTCGGCGGTTCGAAACGCCTGCTTATCGTCTCCTGCAGGACGAGCTCCAGATCGGTCATCAGCCCGAACAGGGCTGCGCGAGCGGGAAGTTTCTGCATATCCGACAGCGTTACGAGACCGCAGATCCGTGCGCCGGCGAGGACAAGGCGGTACGGTTGTGAACCGGCCACCCGGACGAACTCGAGGATGCTGGCGTCGCCGCCGATAAGCAACGGTTCGGACAGAGGGTCGAACTCCTCCCTCACGGATCCCACGCGGTGGGGTTTGGTTCTCAGCACGCCGATGACCTCGTCCTGGCTTGCACCCAGGATCACCGGAACGTAGTCGTAGTCCTCTTCTCTGGTTTCGGCGATAACGTCCTCGATGCGGTCGTCGGGAGTACACGTCTTCAGCTGGTGCCGCGGGGTGGAGATCAGCGCGATCGGCAACGCGAGTTCAAACGAGTGCAGGATCTCGTCGGGGTGTGGATCTGTCATTCTGGCCTGGTGTGCCGGTCACTTTTCCGGACCAGTATACGGTGCGGACTACCGCGAAGATGGCCTCGCCAGCTCGTGCAAACGGTCGCGGAGCAAGCGATCTCCGTTGCCATGTTGCGGAGGTTGGCGGCCCACACGGGTTCCGCGACGAAACCAGGAAGTTTCCCGGTTTCGGGCCAGAAACGCAGGTTCGAGACATCCGCTAACCCGTCGGATCAAATTGGTCGGAGTGGCCGGACTTGAACCGGCGGCCCCCGCCTCCCGAAGACGGTGCTCTACCAGACTGAGCTACACTCCGAACGGTTGACGGGCGATCCGCTTAGGATCCCGTCGCGGGGCGGGTATTGTAAGTCCGGTTGTGACCAGAACGCCACAAGCGTGCGACGGCGTGCTGGGTTGCCTGTAGACGTCAAGCCATCCGCGAAACCGCCACCATCGCCAATGCTTCCAAGGCGTCTCGATAGCGGCTCGGTGGTAGCGCGAGAACCTCCTCCGAGGCGAGATAGGCCTCTTCGAGAGCCCGGTTCTTCGTGTAGGCGAGGCCGCCGCTGCGGTGCACGGCATGGGCCACGTTATGGAAGTCGACGGCCGAGCGGGAATCGATGGCGCGGCGGACGACGGCGGATTGGTTCCCGTGGCCGTTGGCCATGGTGTGGATCAGTGGCAGGGTGACCTTGCCTTCGGCCAGGTCGTCGCCGGGGTTTTTGCCCATGACGTCGCTGTCGCCGGCGTAGTCGAGCCAGTCGTCGACGAGTTGGTAGGCCATGCCGAAATGGAGTCCGTAGCGCCGCATGGCGTCGATGAGGTCGGGATCCTCCGAACAGAGCACGGCACCGGTATGGGCGGCCGCTTGGAACAGCATCGCGGTCTTGCGGCGGACGACCTCCAGGTACTCGTCCTCGGTCATGGTCGTCCGGCCGATACTGGCCAGCTGCATGACCTCGCCCTCGGCGATGAGGTTCGTGGCGTCGGAGATGATCGCCATGATGTCCATGCTGTCGAGTTCGACCATGAGCTGGAATCCGCGGGAGTACAGGAAGTCGCCCACCAGGACGCTCGGCGCGTTGCCCCAGAGGGCGTTGGCGGTGGCGCGGCCGCGGCGGCGCGAACTGTTGTCGACGACATCGTCGTGCAGGAGCGTGGCCGTGTGCAGGAACTCGATGATGGTCGCCAGCCGGATGTGACCGCTACCCCGGTACGAACAGGCCCGGGCCGTGAGCAGCACGATCAACGGGCGCAGACGCTTGCCGCCGCCCTCGACGATGTAGTGGCCGATCTCCTCGACCATCTCGACGCCGGAGGAGAGCTGTTTCGGGATCAGTTCGTTGACGCGCGCGAAGTCGTCGGCCACTAGGTCGAAGATCGCTTCGAGCCCCATCTGGGGGGCGTCTCGGGAGGTCGCTTCGGCTGCTGCGGTGGTGAATGCCATGACTTTGACGATGGGGACGGGTTGTTCCAGGTTTGAGCCTTTCGGCGCGTTGTCACCCTCGCGTCGTGTCCTATAGAATGACGCGCTTTTTGTACGACCGGTCGGGTCGCGGGCGAATTGTAATACACGACGCTTGCCCGCGACGGCTATTCGGCACGGTCGAGGCTTGAAGAGGCTGACTTAGGACGGTTCCATGTTTGCGGTATTCGAGAGCGGCGGCAAGCAGCATCGGGTCGTCGAGGGCGAAGTGGTGCGTTTGGAGCGCTTGGACGGGGACCCCGGCGACATGATCGTATTCGACCGGGTCTTGATGATCGCCGAGGGCGACGACATCGCCATTGGCGAGCCCCTTGTCGAGGGTGGCCAGGTCACCGGCGAGGTGGTAGGGCAGGGCCGCGGCAAGAAGATCCGCGTCATCAAGTTCAAGCGCCGCAAGAACTACCTGCGCAAGAAAGGCCATCGCCAGGCATTCACCGATGTCAGAATCACCGCAATCAGCCGGTAGCGGGTAGCGGGCAGGGTAGAGAAAGGAGTTCGCCAATGGCACACAAGAAAGCAGGGGGCAGCACCCGAAACGGGCGCGACTCCCACTCGAAGCGGCTCGGCGTCAAGAAGTTTGGCGGCGAACGGGTCGTCGCGGGGAACATCCTCGTGCGGCAGCGCGGCACCCGGTTCCACCCGGGACCCAATGTGGGTTGCGGGCGCGACCACACGCTGTTCGCAACAACGGACGGCACGGTGAAGTTCGAAGCCAAGGGCGTTCTTGGCCGCAAGTACGTTAGCGTCGTCCCTGCGGACAGCGTCGGCGCCGCGGCGTCCTGACTCCCGGGACCCGTCGCACCGGCGGGTCGAGGACCGGCGGGCGAAGCCATGAAATTCGTCGACGAAGCGGTGATCGAGGTCGAAGCCGGGAAAGGCGGAGACGGGTGCTTGAGCTTCCACCGCGGCCCGAACCTGCCCAAGGGCGGACCGGACGGGGGCAATGGCGGGGTCGGCGGCGACGTGAGGCTCCTTGGCGACGCCGCGCTCAACACCCTGGTGGACTTCCGATTCATGCCGCGATGCCGGGCCGAAAGCGGCCGCGCCGGGGGCGGGCGCGACAAGACCGGCGCGAGTGGCGGCACGCTCGACGTCCGAGTCCCGGTCGGGACTCGGATCATCGACGAAGAGACGGGTACGACGGTGGGGGATGTGGCGGCGGCGGACCAGGCCGTGACGGTCGCCAGGGGCGGTCGCCGCGGTCTGGGCAACGCACACTTCAAGTCCAGCACGAACCGGGCGCCGCGCAAGACCACCCCCGGCTCGCCGGGTGAAAGCCGCCGGCTGCGTCTGACGTTGAATGTCATCGCGGACGTTGGTTTGCTCGGCATGCCCAATGCCGGGAAGTCGACCCTCATCGCCCGGGTATCGGCGTCTAGACCGAAGATCGCGGACTATCCGTTCACCACCCTGATACCGAATCTGGGCGTCGTCCGCGTCGGCGACGACGCGAGCTTCGTGATGGCCGATGTGCCGGGGTTGATTCCCGGCGCGTCGAGCGGCGCGGGACTCGGCTATCGATTCCTGAAACACCTGACACGCACGCGGCTGCTACTGCATCTCGTTGACGCCGCGCCGTTGGACGGCTCCGATCCCCTTGCCAACTGCCGTCGGATCGAGGAGGAACTCTTTGCCTATAGCCGTGTGTTCCGGGAACGGGATGCCTGGATGGTGGCGACCAAGATGGACCTGACCGGTTCCGAAGACGTGCTGGCGAGGCTGGAGGAGGCGTTTCCGGATCGACGCCGTTTTGCGATATCCGCTGTCACCGGGTTCGGGCTCGACGACTTGACCCGCGCGGCGATGGCCTGGGTTTCCCGCTACCGCGCCCGGATGAAGGACGACGCCGAGTTCGCGCACCGCGAGCGGGAACTCGGCGACATGGTGGCTGACGACGTGCGCCGCCACTCGATCGGTCAACGGGGCGCGGAGTCCCGGCACCGGGAGTCGTCACTTGGCTGACAGGGACTTGAGGCGGGAGGCGCTTGCCCGGGCCGGGACGTGGGTGATCAAGGTGGGCAGCGCCCTGCTAACGAAAGACGGCCGGGGACTGGACGAGCGGGGGCTCGATACCTGGTGCGGGCAGATCGCGTTGCTCCTGGCATCGGGAAAACGCGTGGTGCTGGTGTCGAGCGGTGCCGTCGCGGAAGGGTGCCGGCGGCTCGGTTTCGACAGCCGCCCGACGACCGTTCACGAACTGCAGGCCGCGGCGGCGGTGGGCCAGTCGGGACTGATCGAGGCCTACGAGCGGGCGTTTCGACGGCGCGACCGGCGGATCGCGATGGTGCTCCTGACGCACGACGATCTGTCTGACCGGGAGCGTTATCTGAATGCCCGCACGACGCTCGCGACGCTGCTCGATCTCGGCGTGGTGCCGGTCATCAACGAGAACGACTCGGTGGCCACCGAGGAGATCAAGCTGGGCGACAACGACACCTTGGCGGGCATGGTGGCCAGCCTGCTTTCCGCGGACGTGCTCGTCTTGCTCACCGACCAGGACGGTCTGCACGAGTCCGATCCCCGCCTTGAGCCGGGTGCGCCCGTGGTACGGCAGGCGGCGGCTGCGGATCCGAAACTGGATGCCATGGCCGGTGGAGGCGCGGGCCGCTTGGGCCGCGGTGGGATGGTGACCAAGCTGGCGGCGGCGCGTCTGGCGGCGCGATCGGGTGCGCACACCGTGATCGCCGACGGACGGACGCCGAATGTCCTGGGTCGGTTGGCCGACGCCGAAGGCTGCGGCACGCTGCTGACGGCGGATGTCGCACCGCTCGATGCGCGCAAGCGCTGGCTCGCGGGTCAGCGCGCCAAGGGCGATCTGGTCGTGGATGCGGGGGCGGCCGACGCCATCGCGAACCGTGGCGTCAGCGTACTGCCGGCGGGTGTCACGGACGCGACGGGCACGTTCGCGCGGGGGGACTTGGTCCGGGTTGTCGGTCCCGGCGGTCGTGCCCTCGCCAAAGGGCTCGCGAACTACGATGCCGGGGAGGCCCGCGCGCTGGCCGGCTGCAAGTCCAGCCGGATCGAGGCGATCCTAGGCTACGTGGACGAGCCGGAACTCATCCACCGGGACAATCTGGTCCTGCTCTGATCGGGACCGCTACGGCGCGAGCGCGTTGACCTTCGCGGACAACCGGGACTTGTGCCGGGCCGCCTTGTTCCGGTGCATGATGCCCTTGCCGGCCATCTTGTCGATCACCGGGATCGCCTCGTTGAGCGCAGCATTGGCTGCCTCGGCGTCGCCGGTATCGACGGCGGTAACCACTTTCTTGATGTAGGTCCGCACCTTCGAGCGGTGGCTGACGTTACGCGCGCGATGGCGCTCGGCCTGACGGGCGCGTTTGCGGGCTTGCGGGCTATTTGCCAAAACGTTCCTGCGGGCGGTGGCGGAAGGCGGCGTAATATGCCGACCAACAACGGGCCTGTCAATTGCGTCTGACGCGACCGCTTCGCGGTACGCCCCGAGAAGTCGCTGCGCGAATTCTCCTGCGGGACGCGGAGCCGACCGCTAGGCGACAAATGGCATGTTCGTGCGTGGGAGGCTGTTGCACGGGTGCAATCGTGAGCGATAGCGAGGACATCGCCGCCCGAAGCGGCGCAGGGGGCAGCGATGTCGCGGCGCAAAGCGGCGTATTCGCGGGCATGACCGTGCTGTCGCGGCTCTCCGGGCTCGCGCGGGACACCGCGTTGGCGCACTTCGTGGGCGCGACCGGTGCCGCCGATACCTTCTATTTGGCATTTCGCATTCCGAACTTCTTCCGGCGCCTGTTCGCCGAGTCGACCTTCGCACTCGCCTTCGTGCCGGTGCTCTCGGAATACCGCGAACGGGGCAGCCACGCGGCGCTCTCCGCCTTCGTCGCGGCGGTATCCGGCAACTTCATCATCGTGCTGCTGGCCGTCACGTTGATCGGCGTCGTCGGCGCGGGGTTGCTGGCAGCACTGTTCATGCCGGGGTTCATCGGGGATCCAGAGCAGTTCGCACTGGCCACCGACTTGACGCGCATCATGTTCCCCTACATGGCGTTGATTTCGCTCACGGCCTTCGCGGGCGCGATCCTCAATAGCGCCAACCGCTTCGCGGTGCCGGCGTTCACCCCCGTGCTCCTCAACGTGGCGCTGGTCGCGGCGGCGTTCTGGGCGGCGACGGGCGCGGCGGAGGGAGTGTCGGGCATCGCCTACGCCTTGGCCTGGGGCGTCCTCGCAGGAGGCGCGGCGCAATTGCTGTTCAACCTGCCGTCGGTGGCCCGGACCGGCCTGCTCGTCGCGCCACGACCGAACTGGCGCCACGAGGGCGTCGCCAAGGTGTTCAAGCTTCTCGTTCCGGCGGTGTTCGCGGGTTCCGCCTACCAGGTGAACGCCTTGATCGGCACGATGTTGGCGTCCGTGCTCGAGGAAGGCAGTCCGTCCTGGCTCTACTATGCCGACCGGCTTTGGGAAGTACCCATCGGCATCGTCGCCATTGCGCTCGGCACGGTGCTGCTGCCCAACCTGTCCAGGCTGCACACCGCAGGCGACGCCCGGCGGTTCAACGACACCCTCGACTGGGGAGTGCGTACCGGGCTCCTGCTGGGGATTCCCGCGGCCGTCGCGCTCTGGGTGCTCGCCTACCCGCTGGTCGCGACGATCTTCCTGCACGGCGAAATGCGTCCCTACGACGCGGACCGTTCGGCAGCGGCCCTCAAGGCCTTCGCCATCGGTCTCGTGCCGCTCATTCTCGTCAAGGTCGCAGTGCCCGGGTTCTTTTCCCGCCAGGACTCGAAGACACCGCTCAAGTTCGCGGTGGCAGCGACGGTGGCGAATATCGCGATCAGCCTGGCAACCTTCTGGTGGCTCGGACATGTCGGCCTGGCCTTGGCGACCAGTATCGCCGGAATCGTCAATGCGGGGCTGTTGCTCGGCGCGCTCATCGCGGGTCGGCACTATCGGCCGGGACGCCGCCTGGCACGAACGACACTCGTCGCGTTGCTCGGCACGGCTGCGATGGGGGCGGCCCTGGTGCTGGGGCTGCCCGACGACGCGTCCTGGAACGGGGCGGATCACTGGCTGCGGATCGGCTGGCTGGGATTGGCGGTGGGTGGCGGACTGGCCATCTATGCCGTGGCGGTTCTCGTCGGCGGCGTGCGGCCAGGAGATCTGCGGCATCGGGCGTAGGCCGACCCGGCACGGGCGACCCTACCGAAACAGGCGAAAATCCGACAGACTCACCGCATGGAGATCATCCGCGGTCTGCACAACATCCGGCCATGCCACGCCGGCTGCGTCGCGACCATCGGGACGTTCGACGGCGTCCACCACGGCCACCAGATGCTGCTTGCCCATCTAGTCGCCAAGAGCCACGAACTCGGCCAGCCGAGCGTGCTCGTGACCTTCGAACCCCAGCCCAGGGAGTACTTCCGGCGTACGCCGGTCCCGGCGCGCCTGACCCGGTTCCGCGAAAAGGTCAGCCTCCTCACGGACACGGGAATAGACCGGGTGCTGTGCATTCCGTTCAACGAGCGCACGCGCCTGATCCCGGCCGAGGAGGTCATCGAGCGCTTCCTCGTGGACATGCTGCGTGTTCGGTACGTGGTGGTGGGCGACGACTTCCAGTTCGGGCGGGACCGGGAAGGGAACTACGACATGCTCAAGGAAGCGGGCGACCGCTTCGGCTTCGGGGTCAGCCACATGGGCACGTTGACCTTCGACCACGAGCGGGTGAGCAGCACGCGCATCCGAGAGGCGTTGGCGGCGGGCGACTTTCCGCTCGCGGAGAAGCTCCTCGGCAGGCCCTATTTCATGATGGGTCGCGTCGTCTACGGACGCCGAATCGGCCGCGGGATGGGCGTGCCCACCGTCAATATCCGCCTGCAGCGCTACAAGACCGCGCTTGCGGGCGTGTTCGCGGTGACGGTGGACGGGCTCGGCCCGACCCGGCAAGGCGCGGCCAACATCGGGGTGCGGCCGACCGTGGGCGGCAAGGAGCCGCTGCTCGAGGTTCACATCCTGGATTTCGACGAAGACGTCTACGGGCGGCTGTTGACCGTCACGCTGCGCCAGAAGATCCGCGAGGAACGCTGGTTCCCATCCCTCGACGCGCTTCGGATCGAGATCGAGAGCGACATCGAGAAGACCCGGGCGTTCTTCGCTCAGGATCCGACCGCCGCTACATGATCCGCTGGTATTTGCTCGCGGCGGGAGTGCTGGCGCTCGACCAGGCGACCAAGTGGATCGCGCTGGGGCAACTCGAGCGGGGAATGTCCGTCGACGTGCTGCCGTTCCTCAGTTGGACGCTTACCTGCAACACCGGCGCCGCGTTCAGCATGTTCCAGGGCTACAGCTGGGTGTTCGCGGTCGCGGCGGTGGCCGTCTCGGCGTTCCTGATCTTCGAGATCTGGCGCCTCCCACGGAACGAACGGGAACGGGAGCCGCGCGGCCGGCCCGGCTTTGGGGCGCTCAGGTCCGGTTGGCTCGAAGGAGCATCGTATGGACTGGTCCTCGCTGGCGCACTCGGCAACCTCACCGACCGCTTGATCCACGAGTGCGTCGTGGACTTCATTCATGTGCACTACGGCTGGTTCAACTTCCCGGTGTTCAACGTCGCCGATAGCGCCATCACCGTCGGCGCGGCTGGATGGATCGGCCTCCTGGCCGAGGACATGTTCCGGCGTCGGACCGGGCGAAGCCAATCGCCGTGACCAAGCTCATCGCCCGCCAGGGCGACCTCGCAATTGGTCCCGGCACACGGGTCACCCTTCATTTCTCCATACACCTCGCCGGCGGCGAGGAGGTGGACACGACCCGGCGGGGGAAGCCGGCGGTGTTCGTTGTGGGCGACGGCAATCTTCCCGAGGGCTTCGAGAAGGCGTTGGCCGGGCTGCGAGCGGGGGACGACGAGCGCATCGCAATGGCCCCGGCCGACGGATTTGGCCTACGCAAAAAAGAGAACATTCGCACGCTTCCCCGGGCTGATTTCGCTAGCGCCGAGGACCTTGTTCCGGGAATGATGATCGCGTTTGCGGCAGCGGGATCGACCGGCGAACTTCCAGGCGTGGTGACATCGGCCTCGGCGGACACCGTCGTGGTGGACTTCAACCATCCGCTGGCCGGTCGGGACCTGGTGTTCGATGTGACCATCCTCGGGGTGGAAGCCGTGTAGGGAAGCTCCCGCGCCGCGCCTGGAGAGGACGGCCGTGCATCCATACAGACGCCCTGGAACCCGGTCCACCGCGTGCGGTCGACGGCGGCGTGCATTTTCGCTCATCGAGATCATGGTGGTACTCGCCGTCGTCGCGGTCTTGCTGGCGTTGGCGATACCGGTCTACAACGGCTACAGCGTGCGTGCCCACCGGACGCAGGCCCAGGCGGATCTGCTGCGGTGCGCGCAGGGAATGGAACGTCACGCGGCATTGACCATGGGCTACGGCAACGCCGTCGACGTGGACGGCGACGGACGGGGGGACCGGTCCACCGGCCCGGTGTCCGAGAATCTGTGCCGGGTCGCTTCGACCCACTATCGAATCTCGG
>JAPOYW010000050.1:2784-9642 GCA_026706425.1 Gammaproteobacteria bacterium | reverse complement strand
GATCTCAGCCTGCCGGGTGCCATCGAATACCAGCACCTGCATACCGACGGTGTGGACGCCCAGCCGACCGGTGATGACGCTGAGGCGCGGCTTGCCTACTTCTGCCGCCAGGGCGGTGACGTGGATCCGGCGAAGTCGTTTGAGGATCTCGACTTTCGCACCCAGCGCCTGGTCATGGATCGGACACCGACCGGCGTGACGATCAACTTTGCGATGACGGACCTGACTTGGGAGAACGGTCCAATCCGGGAGATTCCCGGGACGCATACCGCCACCCAACCGCCCCCCGTCCCGGACGAAGAACCGGAGTGGATGCGCCTATCCACGTTGGTGGGAGCGCCCGCCGGTTCGGCCATCTTCCGTGACGTCCGCACTTGGCATGGCGCGACGCCGAATCTCTCGCGGGAGATCCGTGCGCTGCCGAGCATCGAATACTCGGCGCCCTGGCGGAGCGGCTCCGGCTCGCAGAAGACCATGCCGTACGAGATTTGGGAGACGCTCTCCCCGCATGCCCAGCGCATCTGCCGGTTCATCCGGCAGGAACCGGGAATCTGGCCCTACGGCGCGGGCGTCATGCATCCCCTGACCGGCGGCCGGCAGGCTGCGTACGAACACGATGCGGGCGACAAGGGCGAAGTCACCAGCGTGAGAACCGATCCGCGCTCCGCAGGAACCGCCATACGGCTGTTCAACCGGGACCACGACGGGGGTTATTGAAACACTTGGATGCCGATTTGGCATTCCGGGTTATCCGTTATGATTCGCCCCCCGGTTGGAAGTAACCAAATGCAGCGGTCGGTAGTTGTGCGTCGCGCAGGGTGGCTGTTCGTCGGTACTGCGGCATGTGGTATCGGGGTCGCCATCTGGTTTGCCCTCGCACGAGATGCCGTTCAACTCGAACCGGACACGGATCGTGGATGGTCCGAGTCCGAGCGTCATGCGTTGGAGACGATGATCGAACAGGTTGCCGCCGAGACCCGCACGGGGCTCCGCACCGTGAGGATCGAGGGCGCGCCGCGACGTGGTTCGCAATCGGACCCGCACGTCTCGCAGGCCGAAGTAGCCAGGCCCTCGCCCCCGGAGGGCTACACCTTCGTCGAACATCTCGGAGAGATTCCGACCGAGCGGTTTCGACCCCGCACAGAGGCGGGCGGCGCGTCGTTGGAAGTCGGTCCCGATTGGCTCGGCCCACCGGGTGCGTTTTCCCGGATTGTCGAAAAAGCGGCGTTGGCAGGTCGGGAGTGGTCCTTCGGCTGGATACGGGTGGCCCCGGATGCCCGCCTGGCAGACATCACGCCGTCGCTGGAGGCCCTGGCTGTCGTCGTCGAGGGTTCGGCAGGTCCGCTGGTCCGGGCCAGACTGCCTGGTGACCTGGCGGCACTCGAGGCTGTCGTGGCGCTGTCCGGCGTAGAGGCTTTGGGGGCAGCGCCGCTAGCCGCGAAGCTGCCGCCCCCCTTCGCGGAGCAGGTGCTTGGGCAAGCCGCGAACGACGTTGTGCCGGTGTTCGTGACCCTGATGGCTGAGGAGTCGAACGGTCGCTGGGGAGGCGAGCTCGAACGCCGCGGTGCCGTGGTCGGTGCCTACGATTCAGACACGCGGGCGTACGTGGCCAACGTCGAGTACGGGATCGTGAACAGTATCGCCGAAGCCGATTTCGTGCAGTTCGTGGAACCTGTCGGCGTCGTCAAGGCGACACACGACACGGCCGTTCCCGCAATGGGGGCGGACGTGCACCGTACATACCAAGGCGAACCCGGGAGCTTTACCGGCACGGGCGGCGCGAGCGTACCCATCGCAGTTATGGACACGGGCCTCAACATCAACCACCTGGACATCGTATCCAACCGGGACAGCATCTGCGGCGCCAACTTCGTGACCCCAAGCCGTGCGGAGGACCAGGACCTGTGGTCCGACGTGAACGGGCATGGTACCCATGTGACGGGAACCGTCGTGGGCAACGGGGCAGCGACTCCCCGCTACGCCGGTATGGCACCGCTCGTACGCGACATCCGTTTCGCCAAAGTGCTGAGCTCTCGGGGTTTCGGACCTTACACTGCCATCAATGCCGGCATGGATTTCCTGTCCGAGCCCACCGAGTGCTCAGGCGGTGGGTGGTCGACGGACCGGGTGAAGCCCTTGATCGTCAACATGAGCCTCAGTGCCAACTCCCGGTCGTGGGAAGGTCGCGACCAACCCGCGCGCAAACTGGACGCGGTTGTCTGGCGTCATCGGCAACTCTACGTGGTGGCCCAGTCCAACGCGTACATCAGCGGGTTCTCCAACTACGGCGCGGCGAAGAACTCGCTGCCGGTCGGCGCCGCCCTCGACAGCGGTGAAATGGCTGGGTTCACCAGCTTCGGCCCCACGGCGGACGGACGTCTGGCACCGCTGGTGGTTGGTACCGGTGTCAGTCTCAGCTCGGCGGCGGGCGACGGCAGTGTGTCGGGCTACCGGATCCTAGACGGCACGAGCATGGCATCGCCGTCGGTTGCCGGTGTGGCGGCGCTGTTGATGGATGCCGTTCCGGTGTACCGTGACCATCCGGCCCTGGCTCGGGCGCGTTTGATGGCGAGCGCCATCAAGCCCGACGCCTGGTTCGAAGACCCGGACGCGTTCCCGGAAGACAATACCGGGGGACCCGGGACGATGAACGCGCCGTTCGGAATGGGCAAGGTGTCGGCACAGACCAGCATCCTGGTTCGGGATCAGCCCGATGGTTGGACCGGCGGCGGTTTCACGGCGACCTTCGAGGACGACGAGTACGCCTACCACGACATCGACGTGCCGGCGGATGCAAGCCGGCTCGATGTCGTGTTGACCTGGGACGAACCGCCGGCCGACGCGATCGCCAACGCGGTCTTGAACGACCTCGATCTCTGGCTCGACCACGGCGGCGACTGCGCCGACGTGCAATGCGGCGAACGCTCATCGGTGTCCCTCAAGGACAACGTGGAATGGGTCATCGTGAGAAACCCGTCGGCCGGCATGTGGCGGGCAAAGGTGGCGGCATCGCGCATCTACACGGAGGCGCCGCGTGCCGCGCTCGCCTGGAAGGTGATCCGCGGTCCGGCAACGCCCGAACTGGCCGTCACTGCCGATCGGAGCACGATGGATGGCAGCGACGAACTGACGGTTACTGTGAGCGTCGATGGGTATGTCGCCGCAGGTGCCCGTTTGTACCTCGAGTGCCGCGCGTTGGCCGAAGGGCAGGACGAAGAGCCGGACGAAGAGCCCGCTGACGTCGTCCCGTGCTTCGCCGGCGGCAACGACATAGTGACCAACGCGGACGGCCTGGTCCAGGCGGCGAGTAGCGTGGGTGCGGGAGGCTCCGTTGCGCTCGGCGAAATCGCCGTAGGCGAATCCCGGGAGGTTCGCTTCGATAGCCTCCATGTCGGCGCGGGATCGGCGATCCACTTCACCGCCACGGCCTGGAACGCAACCGCTTCCTCGATCGCGGTTGCAGGCGGCATGGACACGGCCGAGGAAGTGACCGCCATCGAACACCCCGACAACGACGCCTTTGCCGCTGCGGAGATCCTTGAAGGTGCCCACGGGCACCGGGCACTTGACATGTTCCATGCGACTCCCGAGCCGGGGGAACCGGACTACCTGGTCGGTGGGGGTCGGCCAGCCGGGTCGGTGTGGTACCGGTGGAAGGCCACGGCGGCGGGCCCGGTCCATTTCGGGGTGGTACCCGATGAAAGCTACCGGTATCGGGAACTGCGCTTCGACATACTCGAAGGCGACAGCGTCGCGGGCGCAAAGACGATTGCTTCTACGTCTTGGGGTGCGTCTTTCTTCGCCTTGCCCGATCGCGAGTACGTTGTGCGCATCAGTCATCCCGGACAGGCGCCTCGCGGAACGATGCATTGGCGGCGCGGGCCGAGGCCGGAAAACGATGCCTTCGCGGCTGCCACGCCCATTGGCGCGGAGGCCGAGAGAGTCGCGGGCAGCAACCTCGGGGCAACGCTCGAACCAGGCGAATACTTCGGCGGGCTAGGGGGAACCGTGTGGTACACGTGGACAGCCCCGGACGATGCCTATTGGCAGTTTCGCGTCAACGCCAGCCACCTCAAGGTGCTCGCCTTTTCGGGGGAGACCATCGACGAGCTTCGCTTGGTGTCGGAATACCCCGCCGCCGCGGTCGTCTTCCCGACAGGGGAGGCCGAACACTATCGAATCGCGGTGGCCTCTCAGGACGCCTACATGGGAGGAAGCCGTTTCGATCTGTCTTGGTCGACCGTTGGTCGCGCGCCATCGCAGGACGACTTCGCGGAGGCGCAGGAACTCCCGAGTGTGGACGCGTCCTCATGGTTGGCAGAGGTACAGAGTGACTCCACGGTACAACCCGGCGAACCCATCGACACGGGGGTTCGTACACGTTGGTGGTCCTGGACGGCACCGGCCAGCGGTGCGCACACCTGGCGACTTGTGGGACCCGATCCGGGATTGACGTTGTCTGCGTTCACGGGTGACACCTTGGAAGGGCTGAGTCCGTTGGGTGTCGCGGATGCCACCGACATCGAGTTTGCCTTTTCCGCAGACGCGGAACAGTCGTACCGAGTCGCGGTCGGCGTGTCGAGCGACCACGCCCATGCGTTCGTCCGGAATTACCAGGCCGGCCGAGTGGAGTTCGGTCCGACGCCCGAGAACGACGCCTGGTCATCGGCCACCGCGCTCGCCGCGGCCAGCGGCATGGTGACGGGCTCGAACCGCTACGCGACGACGGAGGATCACGAACGCATACACGACGTGGGTCACTCGTCGCTGTGGTGGACGTTCGAGGCGCCCGCCGACGGCTGGTATCGGTTCTGGGTTGGCGAGACCTCTCCGCCGTTCACTCTCGCCGTTTTCGAGTACGCGTCCGTGCCCGCGGCTCAGTTGGAGTTGATCGTTTCGAGCGGCGACCCGGATGGCGGGCGCGCCGAGATTGTCTTCGAAGCCACGGCTGGCGACCGCTTCGCCATTCGCCTTGGCACTTTCGGCGGTGACGAGGGAGATGACTTCACGCTGCATTGGGAGGAGACGGATGCGACGTTGCTGGCCTACACGGGTCGGTTCACGCCTACAGGCGAAGCGAACGGCGAGACCGTCGACATCGCCAACCTGCGCCGGTTGACACTCGATGCCACCGGCAAGGCCCTCTACGCGGCATCCCGGACCGGACTATCGGTCATGGGTCGAGATCCGGATACCGGCGCGCTGACTTCGGAGCAGTTCTTCTCGGGTGCCATGCAATCGGCGGCGCTTTTCTGGGATCCGGAAAATACGCGTCTGCTGGTTTTCAACGGATGTGAGGTACGGGCTTACGCGGCCGTCGACGGCACGTACCGCCGACTTCGCGAGGACGAAAACTTGTCGATTACGGGCGAGCAGCCCTGCCACGTCGAACTGGTGTTCATGGACCCGGCGCGGGAGTTCTTCTACGCGGTCGACCCGTACCGGAGTATTCGGGTCTATGCGTACGAAAACGAGGACACGTTGCGTTACATCCAGACCATTGAGCTGGGAATCAGTGATGCCATGATCTCCAACGCGGGAAGGCACGTCTACGCGCTCGAGAACTACGTCCTCTATGCTCTGCAACGTGACGAGGACACCGGGGAACTCACCGAACTCAGTCAAACGTCAGTCTCGGACCAGGTAATAGCCTTGGCCGTAAGCGACGACGACCGCTACCTGTTCGCATTCGGTCGGATTGGAACCTTCGTCTACGACTTGGCGGATCCCGCCGATCCGCAGATGCTCCGGTCCCTCACACCCCCCCGGGACCGTCCCTGGGACCTCAATTGCAATTTTTCGGTCCCGCGCAACGAACGCCACGCTGCGGATGCGTTCTGCGTGAACAGCGCCTATGCGGTCGAATGGACAGCGGATTCTGGAAACTTCGAAGTCGCCGACTTCGTGTCGAGCTGGCGGGCCAATCGCCTCGGTCAAACGCTCCCCCGTTTCGACTACCCGAGGGGTTTTGCCGCAAGTCCGGAAGGTCGTCATGCCTATGGCAGCACAAGCGACCACGGCATCCTGATCTTCGAACGGGTTGGCAATCCGATCATCGACGTCGACACGGGGGAGGAGGACGGCTACGTACGACTGGGTACTCTGACGGTGGCGGTCGGAACGGTGCAATTCGGCCCGCTCTCGTCGGCGAAGTGCATTGCGCTCGAGGATCTCACCATCGACGACATCGAATACGATGTCGACACGTCGAAGTGGCAGACGCGACCGGATGCAGACGGGACGTGGGCGGACATCGAGGACACCGAGACGACCGGAGAGGTGTGCGCCTATACGCCCACCGAAACCGGGCAGTATCGAATGGTCGTGGAGATGGACATCGACGGCGAGGCGGGCAAGTACGCGAGCAATACACTCGACCACGAAGCGGACTGATCCGCTTCGTGGCCGACGGCACGCATCGCCGCCTCACCACCGGTGTTGTTGAACCGAGCGACCTGCGCAGCACTCGGCCTACGAGCGTAGACTCCGCCGAGAGAGAAGTACGGTCCGGAGTTTTGATGGCTGCGCGCCGCGCGTTGGCCGCGACGATAGTCGTGGGGGGGACGATCTCGGCACAGCCGAACGTGGTCGTGATCCTTGCGGACGACCTCGGCTACGGGGACATCGGAGCGAACGGCGGCACGACCATCGCCACGCCTCACATAGACGCCTTGGCCGCACGCGGTGTCCGGCTCACGCAAGGCTACGTCTCCCATCCGGTGTGCAGTCCATCCCGAGCCGGTCTGATGACCGGGCGCTACCAGCAACGACACGGCTGGGAGTTCAATCCGGCGGGCCGCGACGGGGTCGCGGGGATGTCGACGGACGTACAGACCCTCGCGGACGCCATGCGCACGG